>CAJOCN010000036.1 GCA_905233255.1 Paludibacteraceae bacterium | reverse complement strand
CATAAGAAAGATGTGTTCCGGTTGGCACCGATGCTGACGGAAGGAGCACGATATGCGTTGCCGGAGGAGATGGAGGCTGATATGCGGGAGTTTGTGGCGAGAGTGGCTGAGGAGTTGCCGAATGAGGATTTTCTGCGTGCAGCAGGACTTGGTGCGCAACGTGTGGAAGGATTGCTAGATGTGCTGAAAAGAGCGTATTTGGAATGAAGCCGTGGGTGTTGACATATAAGGATGCGAAATCGTTGGTGATATGCGGGGATATACACGGGGAGTTTGTGCCGTTAGTGTATGAGATGTGTGTGCGGTACGGGATGCGCGACACACTTGTGATTGTAGCCGGAGATTGCGGATTCGGGTTTGAGAAACCGGGTGCGTATGATCAGGTTTTTCGGCGCATCGAGAAACGTTTGACACAGAACAACTGCTGGATAGCGATGGTGCGTGGTAATCACGACGACCCTGCGTATTTTACGACGGACGCGGCAGGACATACTGCAATTGAGCACATGCGTTGGAGGACGGTGCCGGATTATGCGGTGATTGAAGCTTGCGGACGAACGGTGCTGTGTGTCGGAGGTGCAGTGAGTGTGGATCGGCAGATTCGGTTGCAGGAGATGAGTCGGCATCCGGGGAAAGTGTATTACTGGCCGGACGAGGCCGTGAAATATGATGCTTCGGTACTGGATGCGATACGTGATGCGGGACTGAAAGTGGATATCGTGGTGAGTCATACGGCTCCGTCGTTCTGTGAGTTTCAGTCGAAAAGCGGATTGGCGAGTTGGGCAAAGGATGATCAGGGATTGATTGCGGAATGTGAGGCAGAACGGCAGACAATGGATACGATTTTGACGCACTTACAGCGGGACGTACATCCGTTGGAGCGGTGGTACTATGGGCATTTTCATAACTCGTGGCACAGCGAGATTGGGGGCGTGTGGTACAAGATGCTGGATATTATGGAGTTGCTGGAGGTGCCGAGAATTATACCCGATAGGGTGTAAAAATGAGTGCGATATGTCAGATTCATTATTTTCTTAAAGGAACAAGCTGAAATGCCCCCTGGCTTGTACCCTTAAGGCAACAAAATGCAAAAGCTTGTACCTTTTTATGGCATAAAACTTGCACAAGTCGAAAAAATTTTGTACCTTTGCAGTCGCAAAGGAATTTAGAACTATGGCAAGAGGCAAACGATCGTGCTGACAGGTGGCAAGATGGCGTATACGCGTCCTGATGGAGTGAAGGTGATACCGATTGGGTGTCTGAGGGATTGAGAATTTAGGATTTCAAATTTCAATATTATGGATAAAAAGTTTGTAGTGACCATCGGTCGGGAGTTTGGGACCGGAGGACGGCAGATAGCCGTAGAGTTGGCCAAAATGCTGGGTGTGGAGGTGTATGACAAAGGACTGCTGCGGCAGTTGGAGGAGCGGTACAACATGACCCAGGAAGAGATTGACAAGGCCAAGGCGAAGAAGAAAAGCTGGTGGAGCGAGTCGATCTCGCAGGACCTCTACAACGACGAGGAGTTCATCGTGCGGTCGCTGGCGGAGAAAGAGTCGTGCGTCATCCTCGGGCGGACAGGGTTCCATATCTTCCGCGATAACCCCAATGCGTTCAAGGTGTTCCTGATTGCGGACAAGGCGTTCCGCCGCGACAAAGTGGCGCGGAGGTTGAATATCAACGAAGGCAGTGCCGATCTGCTGATCAACAAGGTAGATGAAGCGCGTGAGAATTTCACTCATACCTTCAGCGGCAAGAGCCGGTACGATGCGCGGAACTACGACCTGGTGCTGAATGTAGCAGGGCTGGAGCCGAAACAGATTGCCGGGTTCATTGCCGAATGCGTGAGGGAGAGAATGAAAGAGTGAAAGAGTGAAAGAGTGAAAGAGTGAAAGAGTGAAAGAATGGAAGTAGTATTATTGATTTTGGCGTTTATATGCCTGGTGGTAGGTATCATCGGGTGTATTGTACCGGGGCTGCCGGGCACACCGATTGCGTACGCGGGTCTATGGATTGCGCAGGCTACGGAGCGCGTTGATTTCAGCTGGCAGATGTTGCTGGTTTGGGGTATCGTGACGGTCGTAGTGTCGGTGCTGGATTATGTAGTGCCGGCATGGGGCACGAAGCAGTTCGGCGGAACCCGATACGGCGTATGGGGCAGCACGATAGGTGTGTTTGTGGGCCTTTTCGCCGGACCGTGGGGCGTGATCTTAGGTCCGTTGGTGGGCGCTGTGATCGGTGAGTTATTAGGTGGCAAAGCGGCGGCTGAGGCTATCCGCGCAGGGTGGGGCAGTTTCATTGGTCTGCTCTTCGGCACGATCCTCAAACTGGTATGTTGCGGACTGATGACCGTCGCCCTGATTCAAGCGGTATGGTAGGGAAGTTTAAAGTTTAGAAACCGGAAGGGATGCAGAAATGCATCTCTTTTTGTGTATGGGGATGGAGGAAGGTGATCTCCGCGGCATGAAGGCAAAGGCGAGTGTATGGCGTAGAAAGTGTAGCGGAGCCATATAGACGGTCGCCGAGGATGGGGGCATTCAACCCATCCGGATGCGCGGCATGCACACGCAGCTGGTGCGTACGGCCGGTGAGCGGGTAGAAATCCACCAAAAAGATACCATCCTCCCGCTGCTCACGGATGGCAAAACGCGTGATAGCCGGTTTGCCATGCTCCCTGTCCACCATCTGACGAGGCCGGTCGTAGGGGTTCGGCAGGAGGGGAAGGGAGATTTGAGATTTGATATTTGAGATTTGAAATTTGAGATTTGATATTTGAGATTTGAAATTTGTAGGATCATTCGGACGCACAAGAGCTTCGTAGCGTTTGAGGATATCGCGGCGCTGGAAGTACGACTGCAAGGTCTTATAACTCCCGGGATCTTTGGCAAGCACCAACAGACCCGAGGTGTCCTGGTCCAACCGATGCGCCGGTTGCAGATACCCCGGATGATGCTCTGCTGCCAGATACACAGCCAGCGACGGTTCATCGCCCTTGCCGGGCACCGAGAGCAAACCGGCAGGTTTATTCACCACCATCAGATAGTCGTCCTCATAGAGTATCTCGATTTGCCGGCAGAGGTCCAGCGCCCGTTGGGTCTCCGGCGAAGGTTCCATCTCCAGCCCTGAGAGCATATGCCTCAAGATAGGTACACATTTGCCCGAACACGGGGCATAGAAAACACCCTCCTGCCTGATCTCCGTATGAGACGGAGCTCCCACCCAGAACTCCGCCATCGCCACCGGCTCCAACCCATGCGCAAAAGCATACTGCAGCAACTTCGGTGCGCAACACTCGCCTGCGCCCGAAGGAGGAAGGGAGATTTGAGATTTGAGATTTGAGATTTGAGATTTGAGATTTGAAAAATACTCCTCGGGCGGGAGGATTGGCGGGACATCGGCAAAGAGTTCCAAGAGGTTCTTGGCGTCACCCGATCGGTTGAGAAAACGATAGTTGGCAAACAGCAGTTGCTGCAGCCGTCTGGACTCCTCACGCGAAGTGCCTACAGGCGGAGTATCCGTCTCATACACAGGCGGCACAAAACCCTCGTGGTGGTAACTCCCATCCAGTTTGGCAGAGAAAGCAGCGAGGTAACCGCCTTTATAAACAAGGACGCCGAACATCTTTCCCTGCCGGTGCAGTTCGCTCTCGGGGTGCACCTCCATATAAGCATGCACGCGCGCAATGACGGCTGCTGCCGCCTCTTGAGCCAAGGGATGCGGAGGGAGTGTGAAGGGCGATATCATGGGTCTTGCTTATAAATCGGCTACAAAATTACAAAAAATCTTGCATATGTCAAAATAATTTTGTAATTTTGCACGCAAAATTGATCCGAATGAAGCTGTTGCTGATCATATTGAGCATGATGACGTTCACGATACAGGATAAACACTCTGTAGCGTCAGCCGGAGACCAACCCGTCGGGATGCAGGTGAGTTATGCCAATACGGGCAGCAAAGGTTCCGTGACGGCAGGTCAGGAAGCGGTCTTGAGTCTCACCAACCTCTGCGGAATAGCGATTGACCGGATCACCGTCTATGTGAAATCCAACCAAAGCAGCGGGGCGGGGGAGTTCACGGTAACAGCCGACGGACTGACGATAGCTTCCAAGTCCGGTACTTTCATGCAATGGATGGGTTTCTACAACAATACTACCTATTTCCCGATCAGCCTGCTGCAGAACGCCACGCAGGGAGTAACAGACCTGACGGTCCGTCTTAAAGGCACTGCCAACTCGCTGCATATCGAGAAATACGAGATCCAATGGACGCAGGCAACTCCACGCACCGTGACGCTGATGTACGGCAACCGGGTGTTTGCCACCATGAGTGAGCCTGCAGGCAATAGCGGTATCACTTTACCCAACGTGCCGGATTCCGCGGAATGGAAGTTCATGGGATGGAGCGAGACGGAGATATGGAACGTCTCCACGATACCCGCCTTTCTGCCGGCTTACGACAAATACATCCCGGATGCCGATTGCACTCTCTGGGCGGTGTTTAAATACCAAGAGGAAGCACCGGATGAGGGCTATGCTACCACCCTGACGGACGGCGAATACCGGTATGTGAATAGCGCCAATAACACGGTGCTAACCGGCGTGCCGGAAGAGGGTGAAATGCAAAGCGGAGTACTCAATCTGAGCAATGCCAATCAGGTCTATTCCATCGCTTTTCAGGACTCAACGACAGCCACCATCACCCATACGGCAACCGGCACACCGATAGGTTATTCCGGTACAAAAATGGCTACTAACGCATCGCCTTGGAAGGTCTATCACGAGGGCGAAGAGACCATCTTCTACATCGAGGAAGGAAAGAAACTATACGTGCTTTGGCTGAATATCCCGGATAAAGAAGTGCAGTCACTGTATTATGCCGGACTATGGAGTGTGGAGTCATTGCAATCGCCCATGCGGCTGCTGCGCGTTGTGGAGACATCCGGCGAGACCTATTACACCTGCCATCCCGAGGCACCGATGGGAGTGGAAGAGGTGAAGGATGAACGGACGAATGAGTTAACGGGAGAACGGGTGCTGATGCACCTCGGTACCTATCAACTGAAGATAAAAAACGGGAAGAAAATCATTGAATTATGAAACTACTGATCATCATAGCCTCTTTTCTGCAGGCTCTTTTAGCAGGAGATTATAACGCCAAGACGATGAGTGCTGCGGAGCAGGACAGCGTATTAGGAAATTACGAATTACGAATTACGGATAATCCGTCTGTCAGCACCCGCTACCGGCTGGAGAGCGAGGAAGAGGAAGTGCTCTTCCGTCGCTCCCGTGTAGCCGATTGGTACGTGACAGACACGCTGCACCACACGCGCAAGCAGTTAGGCACAGGTATGAAATTAGGCAAAGTGCGGGACGCAGTGATGAGTCCCAACGGACGCTATGTGGCGTTCGCCAAGGATAATAACCTCTATATCCACAAACTCGATTTCGGTACCGAAGTGGCGGTGACCAAGGACGAGGACACGGATATCATCAACGGTGTAGCCGATTGGCTGTATGAGGAGGAGTTTGGGACGACCGCGCTCTTTGCCTGGAGCCCGGACTCCAAACAACTGGCGTTCGTGCGGCTGGATGAGCACGAGGTGCCGACTTTCAGCTGGCAGACCTACGCTGATACGCAATATCCGGGCGAAGAGAGTCTCCGTTACCCGAAAGCGGGGTGCCGGAACGCACAAGCGTCCGTTTGCGTCTATGATGTGGCTACCAAAGGAATCGTGCACATTGAGCCGACTCCCAACCCGTCCCAGAAGGGCAGGGAGGATTATTACTACCCGAGATTACGATGGACGGAGAGCGGCGAACTGATGGTACTACGCGTGAACAGGGACCAGACGCAGATGGAGGTTTTCTCCTGCAATGCCAAATCGACAGTCTCGCACTTGCTGTACAAAGAGGAGAGTAAGAAATACTTCGTCGATTACAGCCTCTTCGATTCCTGGCAATGGCTGAGCGACGGACGGATCATCGTCCTGAGTGAGAAAGACGGCTGGCGACAGGCGTTCCTCTATTCCGCCCAAGGCATGGAGCAGAAAACCCTCACGCCCGAGGGAATAGATGTAACGGCGATCTACGGCGTGGATGAGAAAACCCAGATGCTCTACTACCAAGCCGCGCCGACACCCGCCACCCGCCAGATTTATGCGGTGAGTCTCAAGAAAGGCGAAATCGCCCAACTGACCACCGAAGAAGGCACCCACGCTGCCCGTTTCTCCGCCGACTACAAAAAGATGATCGATTGCTACCAGAGTTTCGATACGCCGAACCGTTACACGCTCTATACAATCAAAGGTCAAAAAGTTATCAGCGCCGGTGTAATCCTAGACAATACGAATACCGTTACTGCATGGTCAGAGCAGGGTTTGCCCGAGCCGGAGATGATGAAGATTCCCAACGGCAAGGGGCAGGAGCTGGAGGCGATGCTATTGATGCCTAAAAATCTCAAATCTCAAATGTCAAATCTCAAATCCCCTCTCGTAATCATGCACTACTCCGGTCCGGCGAGTCAGCGGGTGCTCAACAGATGGCGCAAGCGGTTTGAGTATGCGTTGGTAGAGCAGGGGTATGCGGTGCTGATCGTGGATAGTCGCGGAGGTGATTGTCGCGGCCGCGCATGGCGTAACGAGACCTACATGAATCTGGGTATCAAAGAGGCGGAGGATCTGATTGCGGCGGCGAACTACATAGGCGCCCGCGCAGATATTGATGAGAGCCGTATGGCGATCCTCGGATGGAGCTACGGCGGCTATGAGACCCTGATGACGATGAGCACCAAGGGGCATCCTTTCAAGGCGGGAGTGGCTATTGCGCCGGTGACGGATTGGCGGTTGTACGACAGCGCTTACACGGAGCGCTATATGCGTCGCCCGCAGGTGAACGACAAAGGCTATGAGAACGCCTCGCTGATGAACCATGTGCAGGACCTGAACGGCAACGTGCTGATCATCCACGGCTCGGCGGATGACAACGTGCATTTCCAGCACACGATGCAGTACGTCAATGCCCTGGTACAGGCGGACAAACAGTTCGAGATGCAGGTTTATCCGGATGACAACCATTTCCTCAAGAAAGGCAATAATGCCAAACATATGCACGAGAGAATCCTGCGATTCTTAACGACTAATTTGTAATCAACTTTTTAAATTTAATAGATATGAAAACTTACGCTTTAGGTATCGACTTAGGTGGTACAGGCACCAAGTTCGGTTTGGTTAACGACGAAGGTCAAGTATTACGCTCCAACTCTATCCCGACCCAGCAGTATCCGGAGATAGACGAGTATTGCGACGTGCTCTGCGAGGGCATGAAGAAACTGGTAGCAGACGAAGGAATCACGCTCAGCGATATCGTCGGCATCGGTTGCGGGGCGCCGAACGGCAATTTCTATTCGGGCTGCATCGAGTATGCGCCTAACCTGCCGTGGAAGGGTGTAGTGCCTCTGGCTAAGCTCATCAGCGAGCGGATGGGTATCAAGTGTACTGTTACCAACGATGCCAACGCTGCGGCGCAAGGAGAGATGATCTACGGCTCCGCACGAGGCATGAAGAACTTCATCGTCATCACTCTGGGTACCGGCGTAGGATCGGGTATCGTGATTGACGGCAAACTGCTCTACGGTCACGACGGATTTGCAGGTGAGTTAGGCCACTGCAAGGTTGATCACAGCGGCAACGGCCGTCTCTGCGGTTGCGGTCAGAAGGGGTGTATCGAGGCGTACGCTTCGGCTACCGGTGTTGCCCGCACGGCGAAAGAGATCATCACGGCAACCACTCAACCCACGCTCCTGCGCGATGTGGCGGATATTGATCATATCACCTCCAAGGATGTGTTTGACGCAGCGGAGAAAGGTGACTTGGTGGCAAAAGAGATCTTCGATTATACGGGTCGTCTGTTAGGTGAAAAACTGGCGGATTACGTGCATTTCTCCTCTCCCGAGGCGATCATCCTCTTCGGCGGTCTGACCAAGGCGGGGCACTGGATCATGGATCCTATCCGTGAGGCGCTGGATGCGAACCTCATGCCGATCTGGAAAGGCAAGATCCCTGTATCTATTTCTATCCTCAAAGATAGTGACGCCGCCATCTTAGGCGCTTCTTCATTAGCTTGGTAAAACCTATCCGGAATATATTGCAGAGTTTGTACCCCTATGGTACGTTTACCGTCCCTTCTCCCTCCCTTTCAAGGGAGGGGCGGGGAGGGGCTGTTGCTTATCTTACCTTTGATGACGGGCCTATTCCCGAGGTAACGCCTAAGGTCCTGGAGATCCTGGACCGATACGGCGTCAAGGGAACATTCTTCATGGTTGGCGAGAACATAGACAAACATCCGGAGGTGTTTGAGCAGGTACTGAAAGGCGGTCACGCGGTCGCTAATCATACCTACAATCACCTCAAAGGATGGCGCTACAGTTTGAACGACTACATGACGAATGTGGCGAAATGTCAAGAGGCGATCGAGCGGCATTCGACAAATATCAAATCTTCAAATCGTAAATCTTCAAATCTCAAATTATTTCGTCCTCCGTACGGCAAGACCTGGATTTGGCAGCGCCGCGCGCTCCTCAAAGCCGGATATACCGTCTATCTATGGGATGTCCTGACCCGCGATTATGACAAATCCCGCACGCCGGAAGCCATGCTCGCGCAAATCAAGAGAGAGACACGACCCGGGAGTATCATCAATTTCCATGACTCCCTCAAATCCAATGAGCGGATGTTGGAGGTACTGCCCAAAGCCATTGAGTGGCTCCAAAAAGAAGGTTATGAACTTAAAGCGTTGAATGAGTGAAGGAGTGAATGAAGAATAAAATCTATTATATACTAATCGGTATGTTGCTGTTCGCTGGTTGTGCGAACAGAGGCATCGGACCGCAGGGAGGACCGAAAGACTCGATCCCTCCGGTACCGCTGCACTCCGAACCGGAGATGGGCGCACTCAATTTCAACGACAAGGTGATTGTCGTCACTTTTGATGAATATCTGGAGCTGGATAATGTGATGTCCAACCTCATGATGTCACCGCCGCAGGCCACTCCTCCGGAGGTTAAAGTGCGCGGAAAGAGGCTGGTGATTAAGTTCCAGGATACTCTCCGGGAGAACACCACTTATACGATAGATTTCGGCGATGCGGTCTGCGATTACCGCGAAAAAGTACCGCTGCACGGCTATTCGTTTTGTTTTTCCACGGGAGAACAGATTGATACACTGGAGTACAGCGGACGGGTTTTTGACAGCGAGAGCATGAATCAGATGGGCGGAATCCTGGTCGGTATTCATGAGAATATGGCGGACAGCGCCTTTGAGAAAGCACCCTTTCTCCGTGTGGCGAAAACCGATAGCGCGGGTATCTTCCATATCCGTAATATGCATGAGGGTACGTACCGGCTCTACGCGCTGGATGACGTGAGCCGCGATTACCGGCTCACTGTCAGTGAGGCACTCGCTTTTGCCGACGAACCGATCCATGTCGGTCCGGAGACCAACCGCCCTGAGACACCTGCCTATCTGACCGATTCTTTGCCAACAGACAGTCTGCATTCCGACAACCTGCGCATGGATAGCGCCACGGCATTTGTGACCCAACCGCTCCCGTCGCTGTTCCTTTTCAAGGAAGAGCAGCAGCGCCTCTATCTGCAGCGTACTACGCGGCCGGAGAAACATAAGATCATGATCTCTTTCTCCTCCTCGCCGGACAGCCTGGCTGAGGTGAGACCGATGATAGACAGCCTGAACTACCTGACCCAGTATAGCCCCCACGGCGATACCGTCACCATCTGGCTGAGCGATAGTATGTCTATTGCTATAGACTCCCTTTTTTTCGAGACCCGCTATCGCCGGACCGACAGCCTTTACCATCTGGAGTGGGGGATAGACACCGTGCGGGCGATATGGCGCGAACCGCGTATGACGGCGAAAGCCAAAGAGGCGCAGGAGCGTAAGAACCGTAACCGACGGCTGGAACTGAAATCCAATGCCCGCAAGGGATTTGAGATCTTCGACACCCTGCGGCTGCGTTGCAGCACACCGATGGCATCGATTGAGAGGGATAGTATCCATCTCTTTGAGCGTATTGACACCGTGCTCAAACCGATGTCTTTCACGCTTGCGGAGCACGACTCTTTCCCGATGAGTATTGCTTTTATCGCTACCTTCAAGCCGGATGGCAAATACGAACTGAGGATCGATAGCGGGGCTATCCATGATATCTACGGCGTGACGCATATTGCCGGCAGTTTCCCGCTGCAACTGAAGGCGCTGACTGACTACTCAACGCTCCGCGTCAAACTCTCGCCGTCCATCCACAACATGCGTATCCAGGTCCTGAATGCCCAAGACAAGGTGGTGCGCGAACTGCCGGCTGTGCCCGAGGGGGCGTTCTTCGAGTACCTCAAGCCCGATACCTATTATCTGCGGTGCTACGAGGACCGGAACGGTGACAACAAATGGACCACGGGTGCATGGGCGGAGAAACGACAGCCCGAACCGGTTTATTATTTCCCGGAGAAGGTGCAGACGAAATCCAACTGGGATTTTGAGGAGGAATGGGATTATAAGGCTCTGGAGCAGACGGCTGCCAAGCCTGCAGAACTGATTAAAGCATCGGCGAATGGGAAGAAAAAGTAAGGTTTTCGATTATAGCTTCATGGCGTGCGGTCTGTTGATCCAGATCGGGACGTATCTGATTGCGAACCATACGGCAGGCCTCATGAGCACCACCGGATGGCTGTCGCTCGTCAGCGGCTGTCTGGGCGTTTGCTCCGTATGCCTGACCTCCCAGGGAAATATCATGACCTATGCTTTTGGGTTTGCCCAGGTGTTCACATACACCTATCTGTGCTGGACCCAGCGGTTCTACGGCGAGATAGGGATCAATATCTATTATTTCGCTACGATGACCTACGGCGTCTATGTCTGGCGCAGCAGGCTGACCGATACCGGGGAAGGGAAGGTCGTCTCCCCGCGGCGCTTGCCACTCCGTACGATAGTGCTTATCGGCATAGCTACTGTTTTGGGCGCGTGGCTTACGGGGTGGGGGTTAGCAGCCTGGACGGACGATACCCAGCCATATCTGGATGCCTTTACAACAGTACCTGCGCTGGTGGCACAGGTACTGATGATTCTCGTTTATCGCGAGCATTGGTTCATATGGCTTGCGGTGGATGTGTTGAGTGTGGCGTTATGGCTCCGCGCGGGAGATTATTGTATGGTGGCGCAGTACGCTTTCTGGTGCGCCAACTGCCTCTACGGCCTCCGCCGCTGGCTCTCATTCGGCATCTCCAAGGTATAGAGGATAGCCTCAATCTGACGGAGGGCATTACGTTTCTTCTGGCCGGGTGCATAGAGGAATGCTTCTGCCGTAACGACTCGTCCGTTCACTTGGTCCAGACGGGTCAGGCTCACAAACGGGCCGCCCATCGCTTCGCCGTCCAGGATCTTCCATAGGCCTCTGGTCTCCATGGCGTAGAACCCGCCTACGGAATCCCTGAGCGCCGGTACCTGACGCGTCACGGGCGGGAAATGCTTATACTCCGTACCCATGTGACTGCCTTCCACCTGCGCGCTGACGAGTTGTCCCATCACGGCATTACGGACAGCGATGATAGAGTCGCCCGAGAACTGCTCCTGCGCCGTGTACGGATAGCTATAGACGAGCACATCCTTCCGCATCGGACCCTTGTTGTTGCAGCACCAGAGGACATCCACCGAGTCCGCACCATTGTTAATTCCTAATTTTTCATTTTTAATTAACACGTAGTCCTCCGGGATAAGCATGTCGTAGCCTTGTTTGTTCAGTTTCGCGCGCGCGTTCTTATTCGTATTCGCGCGATAGAAACGGATCTGACGCGCTAACTCCTCCTGTACCAACCACTCGCGGAGTTTCTCTCCGTTCTCCTGCCAGTACTTCATAAAATCCTCATCGCTCGGCGCCTGGATACGCACCATGGCTTGGGGTTTGGACCATACATCGCGGGCCTTGGTGGCTTTCACCATCGTGTATTTGTTGGGGTTGATGTCCACCAATACGATGTTTCTCGTAGCCCGGAAGAGATCATCGAACTGTGCCGGAGTAACATGCGTGGTCGTGAAATACGCTTCCATCTGCGGCAGACCGTACATGTCTGCACCCATGGTTTCACACACTGCGGGTTTAACCGCTTCGTCGCTTACTACCAGACACTCATAGATGGAGCCTGTAGCGGAAGTCAGCAGACGCTCGTTCCCATTCCCGCAACTTACCATCGCGAGTGCTGTTAAGAGGAAGAAAATTAGTTTTTTCATAACTGTTTTGGTTGATTTATGGTGCAAAGGTACAAAAAAATTACCATATATACAAAAAAAACTTCTAAAAATTTGCATAATTCAAAAAAAATATCTACCTTTGCGCCAAAATTCATGATATTATGACGCTCTATACTGACTCCATCTTCCTGACAAATGAAATCGAGGGATTTCGTACCTGTCGTGACCAACGCTCCACAGCTGTTAATACAATGACGGCTTTGTTCTGTGAACAGGGCTACATTGATGTGTGGTACCACAATGCTATGCTGCGCATTAATGCCGGCGAGTTGTTCCTCCGTATTCCGGATTTCTCTTATCAGTTGGGTCCCTACGAGATGTCGCCTGATTTTAAGTTCTATCAGGTCACTATTGATGCCCGTGTGTATGAGAAAGTGATGTACGAACACATGCGTATTGAGCCCAACTGGTATGCCAAGCAGGAGTATGTCAAGGCGCACCCGACCTTTAAGTTCAATGAGGCAAGCAGGGAGTTTTTTATGACCTATTTCCATCTGCTCACGCTTCAACTGCAGGATCACCAGACGGAGTACCGGCGCCAGATATTGATGCTTATTGCCCGTAGTGCCGCCATGGAGATGCTCAATTATATGGACAAACTGGCGATCATCACACCTTCCTTTGAGGGGCGTATCTCGGTCAATCATAGTGACTACACTTTCCGCGAGTTCACCCGTATTCTCCAGCAGTATCCGCATGAGCGGGAGGTGCAGTGGTATGCTGCCAAACTGGGTATCACGCCGAAATATCTATCCGAGATATGCAAGGATCGTTCCGGTAAATCCGCCAGCGAATGGATAGCCGATATCACCGTCACGGAGATCAAGCATTATCTCACCCATACGACTATGCCGATCCGTGAGATTGCGCGGATTATGGAGTTCCCGAACGCTAGTTTCTTCTGCCAATATACGAAGAAACATACGGGTCTCACGCCTAATCACCTCCGTAAACAGAAGAAAGAATCATAACAAAAAACTCCGCGCAATGCGGAGTTTTTTAGTTAGTATATCTCTACAATCTCGCGGGGAACGCGCTTGGTGATTTGGGACGGCGTGAGCGGACGGACATTCTCCGTCTCGAGGTTAGTGACCCGCTGGGTCGCCTTGATCACCATCGGGATCTCCGCTTTCTTGGAACCCAAGATACGGGCGTTGACCACCATGTTCTTCTCCAGCGTATAGACATGCCCGTTTTGGCGCTGGTAAATGGTGTTGAGGCTCACGTTGCCGCGCAGTTTCTTCAGGCGGAATTTCTCAATATTCTTCTCGCTCATATTGACTAGATTGAGCATCTGGAGCTGGTCGGCGTTCAGTTTGATACCGAACGGAATGGTCACTTTGACCTCTGCCTGCTCGGAGAAACGGATGACGGCGAAACTCTCCGAATCGACGATGTAATGGCGGCGGAAAGTCATCTTGAAGAACCCTAAGTAGCGGCTGACGGTCTGCGTATGCGTGAGTACCGTTTCGCCCTCCGATTCGTTGGTGACGGTCCAATGGCGGGTGTCGGTCATGGTCTGCTCAAAATCATACCGCATGTTTCCTAACGCAAAGAGTGCCCGGTGCACCACCACGCCGCTATCGACTGCGTTTGCTGCCCGCCGGAGCATGTGCGAATGCGAGTTCTTGGACGATTTCTTGCCTTGGCTCTCCAGCCGTTCGAGCATGTTGCCGGCGAGGATAGAGTCCGCCTGCGCACGTTTCTCGGCATCGAAGAAACGCTTGCAATACCGCCCTTGGAACTGCACGGAGTCGCGTCCTTCACGCGCCTGTTCGGGCTGTACAACCACATCGGCAATCATTTGTTCCATGCCCCATGGGCTGTTCTCGGACGACATGCGCACATCGCTCACGATGCTGTAACGCGCGTTATTGTCGGGAAACTCCTCCTCCAACTTCACATACACCGCGTGCAGCAGTGCCGCCATCTGTTTGCGTTTGTTCTTCTGCTTGCTCTTTTTGGCGGCTACCACCGTCTCCTCCAGCGCAATCGGCTGCTCGATGAGAACGATGGTGGTGAGGCTGCTGTCGGTCGTGGAGACAAGCTCCTCGGCGAGCACCACTTTCTTCTGGTAACCGATATAACTGACGATAATTCGGCTGTCGCGGGTGAGGTTCGCCTCAAAGCGGAAATGTCCGTTATTATTGGTCGCCGTGCCCCATTCGGGAGCTATCTCCGGATAGACGGTCGCGTACGGAACGGGCTCACCTTTCTGGTCCACCACGCGCCCGGCGAAAGAGCCTACAAAAGCTAATATGAATAGTAATGTCTTCATCGTTATTCAAAAAACGCTGCAAAATTACGATTTTTTTTGCACATATGCAAATTTTTTTGTAACTTTGCACCCGCAATAATATATGGTTTTATGAATAACAATTTTGGATTTGTGCGTGTGGCGGCGGCGGTGCCGTCCATCCGCGTGGCGGATTGTAAGTACAACGCCGGGCAGATCAGGAAACAGATTGACGAGGCGATTGCCGAGGGCGTGGAGGTGATCTGTTTTCCGGAGCTGAGTCTGACGGGTTACACCTGTGCGGACCTGTTCTTCACCCAAGCGCTCCAGCAGAGTGCGATGCGGGAGTTGGAGGCGCTTTGCGACTACACACGCGGCAAGGCGATCATCGTCCTTATCGGTGCGCCGATGCCTATAGAAAACGACCTCTTCAACTGCGCGTTCGTCATGACCGACGGCGAGGTGATGGGCGTGGTGCCGAAGGTCAACCTGCCGAACACCGGCGAGTTCTACGAGAAACGGTGGTTCACTTCCGGACGCGCCGCGCGCGAGTACATGCCCGGAGGCGTAGCCCCGCGTATTCCTAAAATAGAGATATGGAGCGGCGAAGTGCCGTTCGGTACAGACCTCCTCTTCTGCACCCGTAACTATTCGTTCGGCGTGGAGATTTGTGAGGACCTCTGGTCGCCGCTGCCGCCTTCGACCCAGCTGGCTATCCAGGGTGCCGAGCTCATCTTCAACCTCTCCAGTTCCAACTGTCTGGTGGGCAAGAACGCTTTCCGCCGCCAGATGATCACCCAGCAGTCGGCGCGCGTCCACTGCGGATATGTCTATACCTCGTCCGGCGTGGGCGAATCGACGACCGACGTGGTCTTTTCCGGCAGTACGTATATTGCCGAGAACGGCGAGATGCTCTGCGAGGGCGAGCGCTTCCAGCGCGTGAGTGACATGGTAATCCAGGAGATTGACATCGAGCGTCTCCGTACTGACCGCCAGAGGAACACCAATTTCACGAAAGACAAGACCGGGCACTACCGTCATATCAACGTGGCGCCCATCGAGCGCGAGGAGGAGTTCACGGAACCCGTTCACCGCACTTTCTCGCCTTCGCCCTTCCTGCCTAAGAAAGGCGAGGAGGACCAGTACTGCATGGATATTTTCTCCATCCAGACGAGTGCGCTGGCACGCCGTTGGGAGCATACCCACGCCGAGACGCTGGAGGTCGGTATCTCCGGCGGCTTGGACAGCACGCATGCGCTCCTCGTATGCGTGCAGACGGCGGATATCTTAGGGATCGACCGCAGCAAAGTGGTAGGCGTCACGATGCCGGGATTCGGCACTTCTGACCGAACCTACCAGAACGCGCTACAACTCATGGAGGAGCTCGGGATCACCCACCGCGAGATATCTATCTGCGATGTCACTACCCAACACCTGAGCGACATCGGGCATGACATGGAGACCCACGACGCGACCTACGAGAACGCGCAGGCTCGCGTGCGGACGATGATCCTCATGGACCTTGCCAACGAACTGAACGGACTTGTCGTCGGCACGGGCGACCTGAGCGAACTGGCGCTCGGATGGTGTACCTACAACGGCGACCAGATGTCCATGTACGGCGTGAATGCCGGCATTCCGAAGACCCTGGTTAAGTTCCTCGTCAAGTATGCGGCGGAGAACCTCTACGGAGAGCCGCTGAGGTCCATCCTCCTCGATGTAGTCGATACGCCTGTCTCGCCGGAACTGCTGCCCACGGACGAGAACGGCGAGATAGCCCAGAAGACCGAAGACAAGGTGGGACCCTACGACCTGCATGATTTCTTCATCTACTATTTCCTGCGGTTCGGTTTCACCCGCGAGAAGATCAAATACATGGCGCTGCAGGCGTTCGAGGACCGCTACGACGAAGCCACCATCGATAAGTGGCTGGCGACCTTCATGAGGCGGTTCTGCACCCAGCAGTTCAAGCGTACCGCCATGCCTGACGGACCCAAAGTAGTTAGTGTTTCACTGTCCCCGCGGGGCGATTGGAGAATGCCGTCCGATGCGAGTTGTATCTGATATGAATATCCCTAACACGTTCGGGATGGACGTGAAGGCGAAGTTGTTCATCGAGTACTACTCGCTGGACGAGTTGCGGCAAGTGCTCCGCGAGCACAAGGGCGAACCGATTCTCCATATCGGGCAGGGCTCCAATCTCCTTTTTACCAAGGATTTTGACGGTGTGATCTTGCACTCCGGTATGGCGCGGGCGCGGTTCATTGACGACGAGACGGTGGAAGCGCAGAACGGACTGCGGCTCGACGACCTCATCGCCCAGCTGACCGACATGGCGTACTGCGGCATGGAGAAACTGAGTCTCATCCCGGGTGAAGTGGGCGCGTCGGCGGTACAGAACGTCGGCGCGTACGGCGTGGAGGCGAAAGATGTCATCCTGCGGGTGAATACCATTGATGTAGAGACCCTCGAGGAACGCGTCTTCACCAACGAGGAGTGCCGCTTCGGCTACCGCGACAGTATCTTCAAGCACGAACTTAAAGGCAAATATATCGTCACTTCCGTGGTATATAAAGTCAAGCCCGGCGAGGCGTCAGCTACCCGCGAAGAGATCATCCAAACGCGTATGGCGAAACTGCCGACAGTCGGCGAGGTGGGTTCTGCAGGTTCGTTCTTCATGAACCCCTTCGTCCCGGAAGAAAAAGCCAACGAGCTCCTCAAACTCTACCCCGACATGCCGCATTTTCCTGTCCAATCTTCAAATTCTCAAATCCTCAAATCTTCAAATCTTGTAAAGATCCCCGCTGCCTGGCTCATTGAGCAATGCGGATGGAAGGGCAAGACCCTTGGTGGCGCACAGGTATGGCCCAAGCAGCCGCTTGTCATCGTCAATGCCGACCACGCTACCCCGGACGACATCATCGCCCTCGCTGACGCAGTCAGCAAAAGCGTCAAAGACAAATTCGGCATCACCATCTCCCCCGAGGTGAACTACATTTAATTGTAAATTGTAAATTGTGAATTTTGAATTGTAAATTGTGAATTGATATCATGGCAAGTTTTGTAATCGAAGGCGGACATAAACTGCACGGCGCCATTACTCCTCAGGGCGCGAAAAACGAGGCGCTCCAAGTGCTCTGTGCAGTACTCTTGACCAAGGAAACGGTCGTCATCAGCAACCTCCCGAACATCCTCGATGTCAATAACCTCATTGACCTCCTCGCGTCCATGGGCGTGACGGTGGAGAAACTGGCGAAAGGCAAGTACACCTTCACGGCAGCCAACCTCGACACGGCTTACCTCCGTTCCGCCGATTTCCTCAAGAAATGTAACAAACTGCGCGGATCGGTGATGCTGATTGGTCCGCTCTTGGCGCGGCTGGGAGAAGTGACGTACGCCAAACCAGGCGGAGACAAGATCGGCCGTCGTCGTCTGGACACGCATTTCCAGGGAATGGTGAACCTCGGCGCTACGTTCGAGTACGACCAGGAACTGCTGGCGTACCGTTTTGACGGCAAAAACCTCAAGGGCGCATACATGCTGCTCGACGAGGCGTCCGTCACCGGAACAGCGAACATCATCATGGCGGCAGTCATGGCACAAGGAACGACCACGATCTACAATGCAGCCTGCGAACCCTACGTGCAGCAGCTCTGCCGCCTTCTCAATAACATGGGCGCGAAAATCAGCGGAGTGGGGTCGAACCTCCTGACCATCGAAGGAGTCAAAGCACTCCACGGCGCGCAGCATAAACTCCTGCCGGATATGATTGAGGTCGGTTCGTTCATCGGCATGGCAGCCATCACCGGTTCGGAACTGCGCATCAAAGATGCCGGAATCCGCGACTTGGGAATCATACCCGACGCCTTCCGCCGCCTCGGTATCCGTATCGACGAAGAGGGCGACGACCTCGTCATCCCTGCGCAGGACCACTACCAGATTGAGTCTTTCCTCGACGGCTCCATCCTCACGGTAGCCGATGCCCCGTGGCCCGGACTGACGCCGGACTTGCTGTCCGTCCTCTTGGTAGTCGCTACGCAGGCAAAAGGCTCCGTTCTCATCCACCAGAAGATGTTTGAGTCCCGCCTTTTCTTCGTGGACAAACTGATTGACATGGGCGCGCAGATCATTCTCTGTGACCCGCACAGGGCGGTAGTCATCGGACACCAACAACATGACTTCGCCCGACATCCGTGCCGGTATAGCCATGCTGATTGCCGCCATGTCTGCCGAAGGCACTTCCCGCATTGACCACATCGACCAGATCGACCGCGGTTACGAAGACATCGAGTCCCGCCTCAACGCCCTCGGTGCCTGCATCCGCCGCGATGAATAACACCCTCACTCGCAGGAATAACCATCCCCAATAATGTATCCGCCAAGATTGGCGGATCAGGAAACAATAATGATTATCACCACTCATTTGCCTATTCGACACGGCAAAAAGACGGCAAAAAGACGGCAACGACACGGCAACAACGTACGACGTCATAACGACGCTCAACCAATGGAAGTACAAAAATAGTAGAAAAAAATGGCTCAAGCAGAATTAAATATAACTCTCGACAAATTATCTGGAAAAATCTATGGCGACAGCGATGTTTATATCGCGCATCGCTATGGCAGAACGGTCATTTCTCATTACCCCCGCCATCGGGACGAGAAATCGATCACACCTCATCAGCGTGAACTGAACGCCTCTTTTGCTCAAATATCCAAACGGACAAAGCAGGAACTCTCCGATCCCGAGAAGCGTGCCGCATGGCAGGAGCGTTACGATGAATACCGTCGTCACGGCCAACCTTGAATTCTTTGGCACTAACCCGGACGGCAAACCCACCGTCCCTGCCGACAAATACTATTTCACCCTCCGCGGCTTCGTCCTCGCCCAACTGAGTAAACAACAATAAAAGGAATAGTCCCACCACCGCCATCACACCTTGCGTAAATGCATACCAAGGAAAGACAAGGAATTGTAAAGGAACAAAAATAGTCTAACGAAAAATGTCATTAATCTATAAAATATTAAGCATATTTAAATCTGATAATAAACAATGAAACCGTGACAAGATGTCACACTTTTGCCAGAGGACAAATTGTCCCCCTGTAGAAATTAAATAAGGGAGGGGACAAATTGTCCCCAACCTTAGGAAGAAAGCACAGATTGACGAGGGGTACAAATTGTACCCCCCACCCGAAAACTAAAAGAAATTATGGCAAACGAATTGGCAATACAATTATTTGAGAACAGCCGCGTGCGCGTTGTTTGGAATGACGAAGAAGAAAAGTACTATTTTGCGGTTGCAGATATAGTGCAAGTATTAACGGATAGTGCAGATGGACGCAAGTATTGGAGCGTCCTAAAGACCAGGTTAAGAAAAGAAGGTAGTGAGTTGGCTACAAATTGTAGTCAACTGAAATTACCAGCTGCAGATGGCAAGAAATATATGACGGATGTGGCATTCAATCTATCCCTTCCAAGAAAGCGGAGCCGGTGAAGAGATGGCTCGCGGAAGTGGGAGCGCAGCGGATTGACCAGATGATAGACCCCGAACTGACCTTCCAGATGGCAGTGGAGGATTACAGGCGGCAAGGCTATTCGGACAAATGGATCAACGAGCGAATGCGTTCCATCGAGATGCGCAAGGAACTGACTGATGAATGGAAGCGTTCGGGCGTAACGGAGCAGAAAGACTTTGCCGTGCTGACGAACGTACTGACGCAGGCTTGGAGCGGAATGACTACCGGCGAGTACAAACGCCACAAAGGCTTGACCAAGGAGAACCTGCGCGATAACATGACTAACATCGAGTTGGCGCTTAACACGCTTGCCGAGGTAGCGACTACCGAACTGTCGCGTCAGCGTAACCCGCAAGGGATGGACGAGAGCAAGCAGGCTGCAAAAGCCGGAGGCAAAGTAGCCAAGAACGCCCGCGAAGACTTGGAGCGCCAACTGGGAAGAAGCGTCATCTCTTCCGAACGTGCCTCCGACCATATCCGTCCCATTGAGAGAGGCGAAGCAAAAGAGTTGCCGTTCGAGGATGAAAACAAATAAAGCGAAACAACGAATCATAAATAACGACGAATGAAACGAATACTGACCATATTATTAGCATTCCTGCCGCTGATGGCAGCGGCGCAGATGGTACAGCCGACCAAGTGGACGGCTACTGAAATGGGCGACTCCGTGCGGCTCAAAGCAACCATCGAAGAGGGATGGCACATGACCATCATCGAGTTTGGCGACCGCGAGTTCGATGAGGAATACAAGGACTCGTTCGTGCTTACTGTAGCCAAGGCCGACCTGACCCCCATCCGCTTCAACAGCTGCAACGATGTCATGTGTACCGCCCCGGAGGTGTGGTCCTATAGCGAAGCGGTCTTACAACAAAGTGATCCTACAGGCGAAGCCGGTCTTACAGCGCAGCGGTCAGAACAAAGATCACTCTTTTGGATCTTTGTTCTTGGCTTCCTCGGCGGATTGTTAGCTATCTTCACGCCCTGCGTGTGGCCGATTATCCCGATGACCGTTTCCTTCTTCTTGAAGAAAGGCGGCGGACTGCGGGACGCCATCCTCTACGGCCTGAGTATCGTAATTCTCTATGTGGGACTCGGACTGTTGGTGACGATTCTCTTCGGCG
Source organism: Paludibacteraceae bacterium (assembly GCA_905233255.1). GTDB lineage: Bacteria > Bacteroidota > Bacteroidia > Bacteroidales > Paludibacteraceae > Colicola. The sequence goes on along the minus strand of CAJOCN010000036.1, from coordinate 6,559 downwards.
CTTCGGCGCTGAATGATTTGAGTACCAACGCAGTGGTGAATATCATTTTCTTCCTGATCTTAGTAGTCTTCGCCCTCTCGTTCTTCGGGCTCTTCGAGATCACCCTGCCGGACAGCTGGTCCACAGCCTTAGACAGCAAAGCACGCCAATTGGGAGTAGAAAGTAAAAAGACAAAAGACCGTCCTTCGGACTCAAAGCCGCTTTCTACTTTGAACGATAGTGGTCTTTCTACTTTGAGCGTCAGCGGTCTATTCTCAATCTTTCTCATGGCCTTCACGCTGGTGATTGTCTCGTTCTCCTGCACGGGTCCGATTATCGGCACGCTGTTAGTAGAGGCGGCAGGCAAGTCTTTATTGGCTCCGGCGATAGGCATGTTGGGCTTCTCAATTGCGTTAGCTCTGCCGTTCTCGCTCTTTGCGATGTTCCCGCAGTGGCTCAAACAGGCACCTAAATCCGGCGACTGGATGACCTCCTTCAAGGTCGTGCTGGCTTTCTTGGAGTTGGCGCTCTCGCTCAAGTTCCTCTCGGTAGCCGATATGGCGTACGGGTGGGGTATATTGCCGCGCTGGCTCTTCATCGCAATCTGGATTGTTTGCTTCCTGGGCATAGGAATCTATCTTATATGGGATATATGGAGCGTATCGACCCCACGTAAAATCATCCGTGCGATCGTGATCATCCCATCCCTGGCCTTTGCGTTTTACCTGGTACCGGGTCTTCGCGGCGCGCCCGTGAAAGCGATCAGTGCTTTTGCGCCGCCGATGCAGATTGAGGGACGAGTGGTCTTCAACGACTACGAGGAAGGAATGGCGTACGCCCGTCAGACCGGCAAACCCGTGATTCTTGACTTCACCGGTTACGGCTGTGTCAACTGCCGTAAGATGGAGGCGTTTGTATTGGATGACGATAGCGTCAAGACGAGGCTGAAGAACTATGTCTTCATCGAACTCTTCGTGGATGACCGTCTGGATGCGGACAGCGACGGCGAGAGCGAAGGAACCGAGAACAGCCGCATTCAGCGGGAACAGTTCGGCTCAAACGCCCAGCCGTTCTTCGTGCAGCTCGATGCGCAGGGCAATCAAGTGACCGCCCCGATGGCGTTTACCACCGACCCGATGGAGTTTATCAACTGGTTAAAATACTAATCTTATGATACAGAAGAAACAATACGAAACAAAACGACCGCCGGAGAAAGAAATGATCTTTGGTATCCGCGCGGTGATGGAAGCGATTGACGCTGGTAAGGCGTTGGACAAAGTGCTCGTTCGGCGTGACATGAGTTCGGCTATCGGCCGAGAGTTGCTGATTAAGTTAGAAGGCACCGGCACGCCGGTTCAACGTGTGCCGCTGGAGAAACTCAACCAGTTTACCGACAAGAACCACCAGGGCGTGATCGCATTCCTCAGCCCGATAGAGTTCTATCCGCTGGAGAACCTGGTGCAAAGCCTCTACGATGAAGGCAAGACGCCGCTGCTGATGATGCTCGACGGCGTGACCGACGTGCGCAACTTCGGCGCCATTGCCCGTACGTGCGTGTGTGCAGGCGTGGACGCGTTAATAATAGGTGCACGGGGCAGCGCGGCTATCAACGGTGATGCCGTCAAAGCCTCTGCCGGTGCGCTGCACACACTGCCTATTTGTAAAGTCGAGAACCTACAGAACGCATTGCGATACCTCCAAGAAAGCGGTCTTCGCATCGTCGCAGCCACCGAACACACCGACCGAAACTACACCGAGGTGGACATGACCGTACCGACCTGTATCGTCATGGGAAGCGAGGAGAGAGGTATCTACGAGGAGAACCTCAAACTCTGTACCGACAAGGTACGCTTGCCGATGACCGGAGTGATTGAGAGTCTCAATGTGTCCGTCGCTGCAGGTGTGTTTATCTACGAAGCTGTAAGACAAAGGGGATTATGACCGTACTCTACGAAGATAATCATATCATAGCCGTCAATAAGACCTGCAACGAGATCGTGCAGGGCGACAAAACCGGCGATACGCCGCTCAGCGAGACCGTCAAGGCGTATATTAAGGAGAAGTACAACAAGCCCGGCGAGGTGTTCTTAGGTGTGCCCCACCGTTTGGATCGCCCGACAAGCGGGGTTGTGCTCTTTGCACGAACCTCCAAAGCCCTCACCCGCCTCAATGAGATGTTCAAAGAGAAATCGAAATTGTCAACTGTCAACTGTCAATTGTCAATTAAGAAGACCTATTGGGCGATTGTCCAAGGATCACCGAAAGAGCCGGAGGCACGGCTGGAGAACTACCTGACCCGCAACGAGGCGCAGAACAAATCCTATATAGCCAAGCCCGGCGCGAAAGACGCCAAGTTAGCTATACTAAGCTACAAAACCCTCGTTAAGGGAGACCATTACACGCTTTTGGAAGTCAACCTCGAGACCGGACGGCATCACCAGATCCGTTGCCAACTGGCTGCTATCGGTTGTCCGGTCAAAGGCGATCTCAAGTACGGTGCGAAACGCAGCAACCCTGATGGTGGCATCTGCCTGCATGCCCGTCAGATAGAGTTTGTTCACCCTGTCAGCAAACAAAATATATGTATCACTGCGCCGGTGCCCGATGACGCACTATGGCGTGCTTTAACAACCCAAATATCATGAATAATTTTGTTAATCGTGCCCTTGCGGCTAAGAAAAAGTTTGTCTTGATTTCTTTTATGGCAGTTATGTCCTCTTATTTCACCCTCTCTTGGGGAGAGGGCCGGGGAGAGGTTTCCCTTCTGCCGGACACGATTGTTGCCTTCCCCGGCGCAGAGGGATTCGGTAAATACACCTCCGGCGGCCGTGGTGGCAAAGTGGTGTATGTTACCTCTCTTGCAGACGATGCGGACGGTACGACCGAAGGCACGCTCCGATGGGCAATGAAACAACACCCCGATACCCCGATTACTGTTTGTTTCGCCGTCTCGGGAGAGATCAAACTCGTCAAAGACCTGCGTATCAACCGTAAGAACTACACCTTAGCCGGACAGACAGCTCCGGGTATGGGCATCGTCATTACGCATAACAAGGTTAATTGCGGTGGCTCGCAGAACTTCATCATCCGTAATCTCCGTTTCCGTGTAGGCAATAAAGACGCAAACGGCAATTTCTGCAAGGAGAACGCATTCGGGGCGGAGAACTGCAGCGATTTTATCATTGACCATTGCGATTTCGGATGGTCTGCCGAAGAAAACATAAATACCTTTGACGGTCATTTCTTCACGGTGCAATACTGCCTGGTGCACGAAGGCTTGTATAGCTCCGGTCACCCGAAAGGATCCCGTGGGTATGGTTGCCAATGGGGTGGCTCGCCGGCCTCCTATCACCATAATCTCTTGGCGCATAACAACGGACGCTCATGCCGGTTCAATGGGGCGCGAAATAATGACAGGGTAGTTTATCTGGACTATATCAATAATGTGAATTTCAACTTCTATGGAGGTAGCAGCGGTTGCCACGGAGGAGAAAATACCTGCGATGACAAGTACTATAACGGCAAGAACTCCGGGCACGAAGTGAATTTCGTCAATAACTATTATATCAAAGGACCAAACACTACCAATACCCGTCTTTTCTTTGTGGCGGATGAGAAACGAAGCAATGGCGATCCGAGCAAAGGACCGAGCCAATGGTATGTAGCCGGAAATATCTTTGAGGGCGAGCAGTCCGCTACGGATGATAACTGGTCTGCCGTGACCATCAAGAAATATACAGAAGAGGAAGCGCGAGTAGATACCTTGATCCGTACCAAAACGCCGTGGTGGGATTGTAATGAAGATGCGTCTGTGGTATATGGGCGTTACGATTTTGATAGGTACGCTTATGCTGCCGGGGCTTTTCAAACGGCTAAAGAAGCCTATCAGACAGTGTTGGATACCGTAGGCTGTTTCCCGCGTGACCATGTGGAGAAACGAATCATAGCCGAGACGCGTGCTAATACGTACACCTATACCGGCAGCAAGAGTAGCAAAAAAGGTATTATTGACACGCCGGAAGATGCCGAGGGCTTCTACGATTATCCGCAAGTCGCTGCTCAGGTAGATACCGATCGTGACGGTATGCCGGACGTGTGGGAGAGTGCCAACGGCTGCGACCCGCAGGTGGCGGATAACAACGTGCGCCACACGAGCGGCTACACGATGCTGGAGATGTATCTCGACTACGCGATGCAGAAAGCCCCCATGGACGATGGCTACCAGGAGCCGCAAGGCATTGAGAATGTCCCAACTAACAAAGTTCAGAGTACCAAAATACTCCGCGACGGACAATTGCTTATCCTCCGCGGAGAGAAGATTTACACACTCCAAGGACAGGAGTTATAAATAGACACTAATTATTAATTTTTAAATCAATCTATTATGGCAAAGTATGTATGCGATGTTTGCGGGTATGAGTATGATCCCGCAGTAGGCGATCCGGATAACGGTATCGCAGCCGGTACGGCGTTTGAAGACCTCCCCGCTGATTGGACTTGTCCGCTCTGTGGCGTAGGCAAAGACCAGTTCACGGAGGCTTAAAGGGGTAGGTAAATCACCTGTTTGGTAGAATACCCGGAGCGTCCTCCCGATGAAACGGGAGGAGCGGCTTCCGCCTAGAAGGGTAGGTATATAACGTATTTGTTATCAAACCACTTAGTACCGAACCAAGTACTGCACGGAGTGAGCTCCGCCTCTTTGAAGGGGCGGAGTTCTTCTGTTAAATCGCCGCCTTTGAGTACCACCAAGCCGTTTGGAACAGCATTCTTGTGTTTGTTGGAGATATTCTTACGAACCAGTTTGACTAAGTCGGGTAGGGGCATAACGGCGCGGGAAACGACAAAATCGAATTTCTGTTTCTCCTCCTCCGCACGCTCCTGCTTGCAGACTACGTTCGTCAGTCCGAGTGCCTGCGCTACCTCGCTAGCCACCTTGATCTTCTTGCCGATAGAATCAATCAGCAGGAACTGACACTCCGGAAAGAGTATTGCCAACGGGATTCCCGGGAAACCGCCGCCTGTTCCGACGTCCATAATCGTGGTACCGGGCTGGAAGGGCAATAACTTGGCGATGGCGAGCGAGTGGAGTACATGGTGCTCGTACAGATTGTCAATGTCCTTGCGGGAGATCACATTGATCTTGCTGTTCCAGTCGCGATAAAGCGCGTCAAGCTGAGCAAATTGCTCAGCCTGACGATCGGTTAGTTTGAAGTATTCAGAAATCATCTTTAAACTTTCAACTCTACACACTCAACTTTATTCCGCCATATTGGTGAATACGTTCTGCACGTCCTCGTCCTCTTCGATCTTGTCGATGAGTTTCTGTACGGACTCACGCTGCTCGTCGGTCAGCTCCTTGGTGTCATTCGGAATACGTACGAACTCCATGGACTGGATCTCAAACCCGTTGTCCTCGAGGTACTTCTGCATGTTAATCGCCTCGTTGAAATCCGAGTAGATGACGATGGTGTTCTCCTCCTCGTCGATACCGAGTTCCTCTACGCCGAAATCGATCAACTCGAGCTCTAACTCATCCAGATCTATGCCGTCCTTCATCGTTACGGTGAAGCAGGCTTTACGGTCGAAGAGGAACTGCAAGCTACCCTGTGTACCGAGCGTGCCGCCGAACTTCGTGAAATAGGAGCGGATGTTGGCTACCGTACGCATGTGGTTGTCCGTAGCCGTCTCTACGAAGATAGCAATGCCATGTGGACCGTATCCCTCGTAGTTGATCTCCTTGTACCCCTCGGACGATTTATCGGTCGCTTTCTTGATGGCGCGGTCGATATTATCCTTCGGCATGTTCTCGCGCTTGCATTGTTGGATCAGCGTGCGCAGACGCGGGTTGGAATCAGGATCCGGACCACCCTCACGGGCTGCGATGGTGATTTCTTTTCCCAGTTTGGTAAATGTGCGGGACATGTGTCCCCATCTTTTCAGTTTTGTTGCTTTGCGATATTCAAATGCGCGTCCCATATGATAATGTTTAATGAATTAGTGAATTTCCTCCGACGGAGTCGGGTCTGCATGGTCAAGGATGGTCTCTACATGTACTTCCTCGAAGGTAATCTTAAACTCTACACGGCGGTTCTTTGCGCGCCCTGCTTTGGTCTTATTATCTGCGATTGGTACATCCGGTCCGTAGCCGACAGCCGTCATGCGGTCCGCCGCTACACCCTTCTTCACGAGGTAGTCCATCACGGCATGTGCACGCTTGTCGGACAATTTCTTATTGACCTCAGCCTTGCCGGTGTTATCCGTATGACCTTGCACCTCAATGATATAATTGCTATTCTCAATAAAGATATTGGCGATTTGGTCAAGCAGCGGGAAGGATTTGGACTTGATCGTAGCCTTACCGGTCTCGAACTCGATACCTTGCATCGCTTTCTGGAGCAATTGGCGTACTTCGCGTTTCACTTCCGGACAGCCCTTATTAGCCTTCACGCCCGGTACTAACGGACACTCGTCCTTATAGTCAGGCACTCCGTCACCATCGCTATCGAGGTCACAACCGCGTGCATCTACGTGTCCGATCGCCTCTTTCTTGGTATCCGGGCACTCGTCCTTATAGTCAGGT
>CAJOCN010000035.1 GCA_905233255.1 Paludibacteraceae bacterium | reverse complement strand
GTTGTAAAAATTTGCATGGCAAAGTTGGCAAACTTGACAAACTTAGCGTTGACTTTGCCAACTTTGCCAAGTTTGTCATGCGATTTTTTTATACACGCCATACCGAATCTTTTGTACTAATCCATGTACCATCCATTCTTCGTTCCAACGCGCGGAAGTTCGAGGAGAGATTCCTTGAGATTGTGCTTCGGCGACGAGGGTTTTGGATTCAAACTCATCGGGAAGGAGGGAGAGGAGGATGGCTTTCTGGTCGAGGGGGTTGACTTTCGGCTCTTCGCGTTTGGCGGTTCCTTGTATCATCTGGTACGCCTGCGCCATATGGAGGATGAGCTTGTTGCCGATGAGCTCGGCGGTAGCGTAGTCCACATCCGAGCACACAAGACCGGAATGCGATTCCGGAGCAATGGAAAAAGGTTCTTGCTCCGCGGAATACCGCGGAGAGCAGGACCGGAGTGCCGTGAGTATCATCGCTATGCGTTCTATATGTACCGCCATGCGCAGGACGACCGAGTGGAAGTCTTCGCCGAGCATTCGGATGAGCGTGGGGTAAGCGGTCTCGAGATGCGGTGAGGCGGAACTCTATCGGATGGGAGAAGAACAGCTGCTCGTGCAGGCGGTAGAGTTGCTCTGAAGCCGTCTGTATAGTCTGTCGGGAACTCTCACCGGGTTGCACATAGCGCTCCGAGAAGGGTTTGATATCCTGAACGATAAGGGTCAGCAGGCGCGAGAAATAACCGTTCTCGACAGAGGGAACGAGCGCGCGGTACTGGCTGAGCGTACCGGTAAGTACCATGGACAGTTGCGGGTTCTCGATGACGGACGCTTCTTTGCAGCGGGCACGGGAGATAGTCTCGTGTTCGGCAGCTTTACGAAGGGCGGTGTTGTAGTTCGCGGTCGAACTACGCCAGATGTCGGTGATGACCGAACCTTCGGACTCATGGATATACCCGCGTCCGTTCTGCTGCGCGAGCGTCCGATAGAAAGCCGGGTAAGTGGCATCCCCCGGGATGATGAGCGGATGTGCCTCATGAACCCGTTGCACGAGATCGAGGGCGAGGTTGGCGATTCCTTTGCCGCAAGCCGCCGAACCGACGATGAAGAGCTGGAGGTTGGGGTAGTACCGTTTGGCGGCAATACCGTACCGGCAATAGAGGTTCGGCATACACGCGCCGGAGGCGGTAAGCAGGGACATCAGCAACATGTCTTTTTCACTCTCGCAGGGACGCTTCATCCAGATGAGAACAGATGTGGAGATCTGTCTCAGGGTTAAGGTTTTGATACTTGTTCATAATGTTAAGGGTTAAAAGGTTAATAATAATCATGACGTGAACCAACGAAGTGTTCGCGGCATGAAGAGGAGGATTTAATCAAAATCCACTGCAAAGATACGACAAAAAACATCCTTTCACAAGGACGCCCGCGTCACGTGACGTCACGTGACACCATAAACTGTCATTTTTTTGTATTTTTCAGCCTTTTCCCTAAGTGATTTGGGTTGACGTACCACCCGAACAGGATAGTCAGCTGCTCACAGAAGCGCGTGAGCGTACGCGTGGTATAATAGGTGCGGAAGGTTTCGTCATACCGGCATCGCTCTTGGATATATTCGCGTACCGCTACATAACTGTTCTCCTTCGGAACCGAAAGAACGGCGTCGAGGAATAGTTCCTGCGAGGGTGTCCTTTTGGACATAGAGACAGGCTCGGAGGAACCTAACTGTTCGGTGATGAAATCCCTCCATTTATTCATCCATCGGTGGAAGAGGTTGATGTTCTCGGGAGACAGTCGGGCTATCTGCGCATGCAGAAACCGGTCGTCCGTCTCCTGGCGGAGTACCTCGGGGCGGAGTTTCGCCATTTGCGCCGCACTGTCGGGATAGACAGAAACAGCCTGCTGCATTTGCAGATGGAGCCAATCATAGTAGGAGCGGATGAGTTGGTCGGCACTCAGCCCCTCAAAGAGAAAGGTCGGTGTGTCACTCTCTCCATCCTCGCCCGTGCGCAACGCCTCGGCGAAGGTACATACCTCTGCCGCGTCTGTCCAGTCGATGGAGAAAAGCCGTTGCCGCCGCGTCTCTACGAAGGCAGCCTCGTAGAGCCATTCGCAGAACGGCCGGCGCCATTCTACTGCATCGTATATCCGGTCCTCCGCTTCTTCGCGAACCAGACGCTGCATGTATTCAACAATCAGTCCTACTGCCAGATCATACAGACGGTCATTGTTGGCGCATAGACGGTAGAGGATATTATCCTCGCCGGCGAACTCGATATAGGAATCGCTCAGAGCCTGTACCTCCGTCCTGAAAAGCCCGCCGTTGTCCCGGCGAACCTCTACTTCGTATCGCCTGTAGAACTCCTTACGTTGCTCGTCACTCTCCACGGCTATGCCGCGCGCATCACCCTCATCGGTCGTCGCTAACAGTGCCACTAATACGGCGGCACCCGTTATACCGCCTATACGCATCTCCATCCCCCCTTCGGGGACGTAAATCAGCATATGCGACTCATACCGCATCCGCTCGTCAAACACATAGTCGTCCAATAACCGTTTCATGCTGCAAAGGTACTGCTTTTTTTTGATTAGGCTGTTTCTATAGCATGTTCATCCGTAAGAAACTGCTTCAACCCCATCGTTACTATTCCTTTTTCATCTCTGCGAGGAGTTGTTGTAGGTACTTTGAACGTAAAAAACGCATATTTACAAGGATTTTCTGTGATTAGTAACATTTTTTCGCTGCAAAGGTACTGCTTTTTTTTGATATACGCAAGGGTTTGGGTATTTTGCATCAAAAAAACACCGCCACGCGGTTGAGACGTAGCGGTATAGGATTAGTTTTCACTAATCTTATTTAAATACTCTTGCTTACCTCTTGGTTTAGTCTTACTTGAACTTACCGGCGGGTAGGCAGGGCGGTATGGCTTTAGTTATTTTTTAGCCAGAGGCCAAAGAATTTTTCATAGACCATGAATGAACCATCATCATTTTGGTAGATCAGTTCTTTATCGCACAAGGTCAGCAGCGCACTGCGAACGGTGCTATAGGCTCCGAGTTGATACTTCTGAAGGAAGGCATTGCTTCCGGGCTCCTTGACCACCCCTTCCTTCGCCACTGCACGCAGCACTTTCAGTTGGCGGTCGGTAATCAGCCGGCAGATCATTTGATAAGAAGGCATCTCTTCCAATAGCACTTGATGAAGGGTTTCAAGCACGGTGTTGTACTCGATGACCGGCACACCACTTTGGTAAAGACGGTTAAGCAGATTTTGGATGTTCCATGTATAGCCATCTACCAACGAATACAGTTCATGGAATGTTGCCGCGCTGATTTGCTGGTCGTGCGCCAAGAGATGCCCGGAGGCAAAGGCATAATAGATATGCTCATCAATCACATTGATATACATCATCTGCGTGCTACGGTAGAACGGACGTTTGGCGGAAGAGAACATCTCCATCATTATATGCTTCTTACTTCCGGCAAAGATAAAATGCACGTTATGGAGCTGTTGTATATAGGTGCGGAGGAGTGCTTCCATCTTTACATCCTCATATTCCGCGATGGTCTGGAACTCATCGAAAGCCACATAACAAGGGATAGCGGATTGATCGAGGTAAGCGAATAGCTGCTGCAGCGTCCACTCTTCGCGTTGGGGCTGAATATCGATGGTACACTGGGGCATACCGCTGACAGGGTCGACCCCAAACACAGGCCGTAGTGCGCCGAAGAAATGGGTGATTTCCGACCATACTTGTTCAGAAAAAGGCGTAATACGTTTTGTCAGCACTTCCTGCGCGAAGAGCTTTGTGAACTCCTGCAAATTGGATGTGCTATACAGATCCACATAGAAACAATTCGCTTCTTGGGTTTCCAGAGACTGAAAAAAATGATGGATTAAACCGGTCTTGCCGACACGACGGGGACTAACCAACGTCACATTACGTCCGTTTTGCAGCGCACCGGCTAACTCTTGCGTCTCCTTATTGCGGTCACAAAAATACTCCGGACCGATATAAGAAGTAATAGAAAAAGGATTTAGAACAGCAGTTTGTTTACCCATAACTCATTGTGTTTAAGTATTTTCGCCATATCGAAAAGTTCGTCACGATTTTTTCGTCACATATTTTTCGCTGCAAAGGTACTGCTTTTTTTTGATATACACAAGGGTTTGGAGAAAAAAAATGCGTGCGCGCTTGCGTATGTCATTTATTTTTTGTAATTTTGCAGAAAATTTAAGACATTAACCATGCTAATACTATCTATCTTTGCAGCCGTGAGCACGTTGCTGACGAGTTGGCAGTTCCGACAAGAACCCAGTGTACAAAACCCTGATGTAGATACCGTTTGGCACCAAGTGACGGTACCTCATGACTGGTCTATCTCCGGTCCGTTTGACCGTGCGAACGACCTGCAGGAGGTCATCGTGGTGCAGAACGGCGAGAAAGAGCCGAGTTGGAAGACCGGCCGCAGCGGCGGTCTGCCATGGATGGGCAAGGGGCACTACCGCACCCGCGTGAAGGTGAAGAAAGACAAGTTCTACACCCTCGTTTTCGACGGAGCCATGAGTCACGCCGATGTGTTTGTCAACGGCGAAGAGATGGTCTATTGGCCGTACGGGTACAACACCTTCGATTGCTACATCCTGCCACACCTGATAGAGCAGTCAGCAATCAGCGATCAGCAATCAGAGGTGCAGATAGATGTGTTCCTGGAGAACAAGCCCCAGCAGAGCCGGTGGTACCCGGGCGCGGGACTATATAGGAACGTACACCTCGTGGAGTCCGACCCGATCCATATACCCACCTTCGGAGTGCTTATCCGGACGGAAATGGAAAAGGGAAAAGGGAAAATGGACAATGAACAAGTGGCGAAAGTGAGCATATCGGTGGAGCTGCAGAACGGGGTGGAAGAGATGGATCAATTCACAATGCACAATGCACAATGCACAATTATCACCGATATTCTCTATGAGGGCGAGGTGGTTGCTACAGCGGAGGGACAGCACGCCGTGGCGGAGGTGCCGAACCCGAAGCTCTGGAGCCCCGAGACACCATATCTCTATACCGCGCGGACGAGAGTGGTTAAGAGACATGGGACAAAGGACGATATTCTGGATGAGCGGGAGACGCGTTTTGGTATCCGGGAGATCAGTTACACCCCGGAGCGGGGGTTTGAGCTGAACGGCCGGACGCGTAAGTTCAAAGGCGTGTGCCTCCACCATGACCTCGGTCCGCTCGGCGTCGCGGTGCATAAGGATGCGCTGCGTCACCAGATAGCGATGCTCAAAGCGATGGGTTGCGACGCCATCCGCACGAGTCATAACATGCCGGCGCCGGAGCTGGTGGAGCTGTGCGACGAGATGGGTATGATGATGATGATCGAGCCGTTCGACGTGTGGAACCACGGCAAGACCGATAACGACTACCACGTGGAGTTCGACGACTGGTGGAAATGGGATATCACCAACATGGTCAAGCACTACCGCAATAACGCCTGCGTGATGATGTGGTCGAGCGGCAACGAGGTATGGAACCAAGTGCTGCCGGACGGTATAGGTATCGTGACGAAGCTGCAGGAGCTCTTCCATCAGCTCGACCCCACCCGCCCTGTGACAAACGGTATGGATCAGGCGATGCATATCATCCACAACGGTTTCGGCGCAGCAGTGGAGATACCGGGTCTGAACTACCGCACAGGGCGTTATCACGAGGCCTTCGAGTACCTGCCGCAGAAGATGATCTTGGGCTCGGAGACCGCCTCTACCGTCTCTTCGCGCGGCGTGTATAAGATCCCGGCGGTTATCCGGCCGGACGCCATCTATGCCGACAAACAGTCCTCGGGCTACGATGTGGAGTACTGCGCGTGGTCGGGTCTGCCGGAGCAGGATTTTCAGTTGCAGGACGATTACCCGTGGACGCTCGGTCAGTTCGTCTGGACGGGATTTGACTATTTAGGCGAGCCCTCTCCGTACGACACGGACGCATGGCCGAGCCATAGCTCCTATTTCGGTATCATCGATCTCGCATCGCTGCCCAAGGACCGCTACTGGCTCTACCGCAGTCAGTGGAACGAGGCGGACGAGACGCTGCACCTGCTGCCCCACTGGAACTGGGCGAAGGGCGACAAGGTGCCTGTCTTCTGCTACACCTCGTACCCTGAGGCGGAGCTGTTCGTGAACGGCAAGAGTTACGGCAAACTGCGTCACGCCACGGCGGAGGAGTGCGCACGGCTCAAAGCGGGCGAGCAGATAGAGGGCGTGAGCGAGATGCCGAAAGTAGGCCAATTCGAGATCCCCGAATGGGGTTCGGCGCCGTGCCCGGAGCTGCTGCCGCGGTACAGGCTGATGTGGTTCGACATCCCCTATAAGAAAGGTCAGATAGAGGTCGTAGCGTACGACAAAGACGGCAAAAAAGCCGCGCGGCAAGTCATCCGCACGGCAGGCAAGCCGCATCACTTGGAGATCGAGTGGGCGAACCAAGACGAGCACCCCGAGGAGCTATGCTACTATACCGTGAAAGTAGTAGATAAGAAGGGTAATCTCTGTCCCTTTGCCAATAATCTCATCCGGTACGAGGGTGAGGGATTCGTAGGTGCCGCCAACGGCGATGCCACCTGTCTCGACTCCTTTGTGAAGCCCGAGATGCACGCCTTTGCCGGACAATGTACGTTCATCATCCGCAAAGGCGCCAAGGGGAAATTCAAGTTTTAGAAACTCTTCTGTACACCGAACTTGAGACCGTACAGACCCGGGGTGAACTGGTTAGACAGCAGGTTCCTCAGTTTGCCGGAGAAGATGATGATGTCGTTGGTGTACTCGTTGTGGCTGACTCCCGTATCGGGGTCTTTGTAGAAGTAAGCCGTACCGCTGTAACCGAAACTGATGATCGAGAAGAAAATCTGGAACGTACTCTTCTTGTTGAACTGGTAGGTAATCACCGGCGAGACCTGTGCGCCGTAGATGACGTTGTGTCCCAGCCCGTAGTAGTCGGTTCCTTTCGCCTCTCCTTCCACCACCTTCGGTATCTCCATGCCGGTATAGAGGTGCGCCTCCAGCCATATTCCCACTTTGTCGTTGAAGAGCGTCTTGAGCCTGTAGCGGGCATAAGGCGTCACTTCCCATGTGCCTTGGTTGACACGCAGGTACGAGGTGGTCTCTTTGCCGTTAGCGTCTTCCGAGGGGTAGCCCAGATAGAGACTCTGGTAGCCACCGCCGAAACGCAAACCCAGATGCACACGCTCTTTGAGCCGCCAGCCAATCTCCGGCGTCACGTTGATGGACCAGCCGTTCACCTTGCGGTCGGAACGCGTATCGTGGTGGTAGTAGATATCGAAATTATAACCATAGTAGAGTTTGTCCTTCCACGCCGGTCTGGGTTTGGCAGGCGCGGCAACGGTGACTGTGGCGGTGGTGTCTTGCGGCTCATCAGCGGACTTGGTTTCAGCGACTACAGTAGCGACGTCCGCCAATCCTTCGCCGATGTGGCTGCGCCCGTCCTGGGCAATCATACTTGCTGTTCCCAGCGATAAGAACACGAGTAAGAGGTTGATTTTTCGTTTCATACGGGTTATAATTTAAGTGGTTTGTATTATCTTAGAACGGATATCCGATGCCGAAATTGAGGCGTAGGGCGTCAAGCGCCGAGGGGATATTGAAATAGGTTGTGATGGGTTGCGAGGTATCGGGCTTGCCCTCCTTGTTGTACTTGAATGTCTGGTACGGCGCGTGGATAGCTACGCCGAGGTCGAGCCGGATGACGAGTCCCTCTATGTCGAGACGCAGACCGGCGCCGGTACCGAGGGCGATCTGTTTGGCGAAATCGGGGTTGTTATAGAGCCCGTCGAGCAGGGTCTCGGGGATCTGCAGACGGGTGAGGTAGTCCTCAAATCCCGCGGCTTTGAAGAGATCGACCGTGGAGTACCAGTTCCATACGTTACCGGCATCGACGAAGGCGGCTCCGTAGAGTTTCCAGACGATGGGGAAGCGGAGTTCGACGTTCGCCTCCAGTTTGACATCGCCGGCGTGGAAGAAGTTCTGGTTGTATTTCGCGGAGTAGAAGTTACCCGGTCCGTAGGCATAGGGCGAAGCGGCACGCATACCGTTCGGTCCGCCGGCGTAGAAAGCCTCGGAGAGGGGCGCGAAATAGGAGTTGCCGAGCGGGATGTTTGCGCCCGCGAAGAGACGCGTAGCCAGCGATACCTGATCCGTGAAATTGAACTTGTTACGGAGCTCCAGCGAGAGTTTGACGAACTGGTTGAAGGTGATTTTCCCGAGCTGTTTGTCCTGCTCGTTCCATTTATGTCCGAAAGCGCAATAGATGGCGTTGATGAGGTTACCGGACTCCTTCACGCCGAAATCGAACATGGTGTTCACCGCACGTTTGGAGCGGTAGTTATTATAGGTGAAGTTATAGCCGATGGAGGGCACGAACTCGTCTCCGGCGATAACCTTGATGAGCTGCGGGTACTCCGCCGCCTTGTCCAACAGATCCGCCGACTCCGCCTTCATCAACACCACGGAGAGGGAGAAAGGCGTGAAGGCATGGGTGATATAGGGGTTGTTGGAGGAATGGAAGAAATAGGTGAAGGAGCCCGAGAACTTATGCACGCCGTAGCCGCCGGCGATATTCTCGTACTGGTAGCCCATCATATACTTGGTATCCCCCTCGGGGTTGTTGTCGCCCGCCCAGTGGAGGTACGGCATGACGAGGGCGGCGTTGACACCAAGTTTATAGGTATCGGTTTTCTTGGGGTCGCCCGGGTGCCGGTTACGGAGCGCCCAGTAGTAGGCGCCGTTACCCTTGACGGTAAAGGTCTCGCCGTTGCCTAACACGTTCTTGAGGGCGTACTTGAGGCTCGCGTCGGGACCGAGGGAGTTGTTCGTACGGTAGGCTATACCGGCGTCCGCCGTCAGGCTGCGGGTACGGGAGATGGTATCGCCCAGATAGGTCTCCCACCGTCTCCAGGACTTGGTAGCCCGAACGCCGAGACCGGCTTTGTAGAGTTCGCCTTCCAGCACGTTGTTCTTATCCCGCCGCGAGTACAGACGGAGCGACACGTTGCCCTCCTTGGTCAGTTTATAATCGGCGGAGACGGAAGAGATGAGTCCTTTCTTCTCATTCACCTCAGGGTTATCGGAGATGGTAGAACCCAAGGTGATCCGCAGTTTGTTATTGAAGAAGGACTTACTGAGGGTGATATTCATGTCGTTCTTCTTGCCGGAGGAGAAATCGACATCCATGAACTTACCCATCTTGGAGTTAGCGATCGCGGCGTTGATACGGCTGTTGACGATAGAGGAGAGGGCATAGTCTTCCCGTTGCGCGGCTTCGTTGCTCTGCCCGAGGTACATGCCGGTGGTCAGCAGCATCGCCGCCAGTCCCTCGCGGGTACCCTCGTCGGCGGAGGCCAGCTCCTTGGAGACCGCTTCGTCGCCCGGCGCCTCGAGGAAGAAACCGATAGACTTGAGTCCTATCGAGTCCACCTCGCCGTTCAGGCGCACACCGGTATTGAAATTGACGCGCCGCGCGCCGCCCGCCTTGGAGTCCACATCGGCTTTCACTTTCTGGGATGCAGAGACATGGAGTTGGGTCTTACCCAGCGGTCCGTTGAAGGCTATATGGCTGCCCGAATCGACCTTGAACGGCATGACGGGATACGCTTTAGGCGAATACTTGACCATACCGTCGTCCACGTTCACCCGTCCGCCGAGAGAGAGGGCGTTGGCGGTAGTGTCCGCCGTGTTGTAGCGCACATTGACCCGGCCGTGGGGTTTGACCTGCGCCAGATTCTTCTTATCTATCGGATAGGTGATATCGGTGGTAGGCAGGATCGTGACATCCACATCCGCCACGATGGAATCGAGCGGACCGGAGACCGTACCGTGTATGTCGGTAGCCAGGTCTCCATAGACGGGTATCGGTCCGTCCTTAATCAGTTTGACCGGCGCGAAGCTATCCGCCTCCAGGACCACATCCAGCCGCTTGCGGTCCAGATCCAGTCCTCCCGAGAGGGCAAGATAGGTACTGTCCGCGCCGTAGATAGGCAGGCCGTTGAGGTCCAGTTTGTTATGCTCCATGATGATGGGCGTGCGTCCTAAGCTCATCCCTACTCCGTAGGGTTTGTACAGCGCCGCCACATCGATAGGCAGGACGTTCGCCGAGAGGTCCACTTTCTTCGGCAGACCGTCCACGGACGCCTTGGCGCGGACGACGCCGGAGAGGTCTATATCCTGCATCCGGAGGATGCTGTCCACGAGGTCGAGGGGTATATCATCGAGGTGCACGTCCGCCTTGAGGGCATGTGCGTATTTGGGCGATGGTGAGATAGCCAGATCGACCGTCCGGCTGCCTAACACGAGCGAGTCGTACGACAGTTCGTCCGCCGTGAGGCATCCTACTCCGTTCAGTTCGTTGCCCGTACGTTTGAGGTCGAGCCATAGGTCGGCATCGGTCTTGAGTCCGTGTACCGCCATCACGCCGTCCGTCATCTTCGTCGCGGCATCGACCGAGGCGGTAGTGACGCCTTCGCTCATCTGCAGATCGACCGCTGCGCGGGAAGCAGGCAGGCGGAGTGCCTTGAGGCTGTCGGCTATGTGCGTGCGGTCATTGGTGGTAGCGGAGAGGGTGAGGCGGGTCTGCGCCGAGTCGGAGCGGAGGGCGAGCACAGCGTCGTTGAGGTCCACTCCGGTGGAGTCGATGAACACCTGCAACGGACTGCCTTTCCGGAGAGTTATGTCGGCACTCAGGGCAGGGATCAGGCGGCGGAGGGTGTCTATCTGCGTCAGGTCCTGAAGAGAGGTGATAGAGGCGAGGGTAGCCGAATCGCGGGCTGCCTGCAGCAGCGGCGGGATGGCGTTCACGAGTTTCAGCACGTGCATCGGGCTCTTGACATCGGCGCTGAGACCGGGTGTCTGCAGAGCGAGTGCGGTAGTGCTGTCCGTGGCAAAATCCAGCCGCAGCGTATCTATATCGAACGTGCGACCACCTACCCGGGCATGTACGCTGCGCATCCGCGTGTGGTAATCGACGCCCATATCCTCCGGCGTCAGTTTGCCGCGGGCCATGAACTGCGACACGCGGAAACGGTGGTCCGTCCGGGCACGGAGATTAATGTCTTTCTGCCGCATATCGACAGGCAGGTGCAGCGTGCCGTCCAGCACACCCTCATCGAGGGCGGCGTCCAGCTCCAGACCGGACACGTCAATATCCTCATAGACCGCATCGGTGAGATGCATCTTGACCTTGCTGCGCATGGGTTTGGCGGGGTTGATGCCCCTACCCTCGGCATCTATGTCACCCGCCAAAATGACCCGTGTGGAGTCCTTGAGGAAAGGTGACAGATCGACCTTATCGACATGTACGGTAGCGTCGTACGCTTCGCGTTTGATATCATAGGAGGCGCGGAGAGACGCCTTGCTGCCCCGGAAAGAGGCATCGCCGGTCGTCTGCACCTGCATGGAGCTGAGGTTCATCCGTGTGGTCTTGAGATCCGCCTTAGCACCCATCTCATCCGAGCGGACATGCAGTCCGTCGCTGGTGATCAGGCCGCGGGCTATGTCGGCGCAGGCAGCGCCGTAGATCGTGTCAGCGGGGATACGCAGTTTGCCGAGGCCGAACTCGAACCCGCCCACATCGAGCCGCCGCGCGTCGTAGCAGTTAGCGCCCACATCGACTAAGGCGTTGGCGTCCAGAGAGCCCGCCTTGATATCCATACCGAGCGGCGTGAGGCGGAAATGTACATTACGCAGTTCACCATCGGGCAGGTCAAAACAGAGGGCGAGCGGTTGTTTCTCTATCGTGTCGGGCGCCACCGGCTCTTTGGGGCTCCGCAGGTCGATGCCGCAGAACACATCCTTGAGTCTCAGTCCGTGGAGCGGATAGCGTCCCTCGGGAATACTGATCTCGGGCGAGGAGGCAGCCAGCCGTCCTACGATAGCATCCACTCCCACGGCTTTGATGAGCGAGTCGGAATGGAAAGTGACGTTCGTCAGATCGAGCGTATCGACGGTGATAGCCGGGATAACCAATTTCCGCTCCGTGGAGTCTCCGGGCTGCAGGAGCGGGTGCCCTTTGGTGCGGGCGACAGCCGCCAGCCGGAGGGCGTGTACATAGACTAAGGTGTCCACCCCGCGATGGCCCACAAAGAGGCTGTCTATCTCCACCTGCAGGGGCAGATCCTCCCGGCCTTTATATGCGCGGATAAGCGCTTTGGGCGAATGGTGGAACGGCGAGAGGTACAGCCGCCCTAAGTCGATATCATAATCCGTTTTCTCGTTCGCAATCGAGACGCCTTTATCCAGCCCTTTCTGGCGTACCGTAGGGGACGACACGCCCCATGCTACTGCGATTGCCGCCAGCAGCGCTATTCCTATTACTACACCCGTCAGGGCAAGTAGCGTTTTTCCTATTATTTTTAACGCGCGCACGCTTAGGTTTATTCTTCTGTTTTAGTCTGCGGTGATACTTCTAAAGATTGTTTGGCACTCCATTCCCTCGGCGTCATGCCGGTCTCGCGTGCAAAAGTACGGGAGAAGACAGCCGGCGAGGAGAAGCCGCAGGAGGTTGCTATATCCGACATTTTCGTATCCGGACGGGCAGTCATGAGATGTTGGGCTTCCTCTATCCTATAGCGGTTGACCAGTTGGTAGAAGGAACAGCCATAGGCAATATTGATGAAATGGGAGAGTGCCGTACGGTTGGAGGGCATCACGTGACGGAGATCCGTGAGCTGGAACTCGGGATTGAGATAAGGTTTGTCGGTCCGCATCCATTGCTCGAAGAGCCGGATATAGTCGGCCCTTGGTGACGGGTCATTGGTGATGGGTGACGGGGCATTGATGATGGGTGATGGGTCATTGGTGAGCGGGAGGGCATTCTTTTGCACCTCCGTCCACGGGTCTTTACGGAAGAGTATCTGCTCCGTGGAATAGATGATCATCGCCACGATGAACCACTGCTGCGTAAAGCCGCGAGTGGGATAATGGGTGGAGCACATCCAGATATAATTGACACCGACAAAAAGAAGCATGATACAATACCGGATGAGCCATCGGACATCTATATCGTCCAGCGTAGAGAAGTTCTCCTCGCACCACTCGCGGTAGGCATGCATATGATTAAAGAGGAAGAGCATGAGGAGATAGGGGTAGAAGGCGATCATCGGCCAAAGGTTGACCTCAGGCAGCATATAATCCAGTGCCGCGAGCAGGATCACCGGCATGAACTGCGCCGTCCCCCTTATCCAGTTCATCCATCCGGGACGGAGCGCCTCCGTAGGATAGAGCAGGAGGACCCATCCCAGAAGGTTCCCCAGAAGCAACTCATAGGTAGTCAGTTCGTGCGCCGCCATATCCATCACCCGATGCGGAGCGACGACCCATCCCACCAGATAGATCAGGTCGCAGATGCCCCATGTGATGAGCGCCCAAGCGAAGAACTTACGCGTACGGAGTCCCTGCGAGCGGCGGAAGAGCATCCACGCGCCTCCGAAAGAAGTGATAACCGTGCATGTATTGAAGATCGGCGTCAGCACGTTATCGTAGAACTCGCGGGGGATGAATTGCCCCGCCCAAGTGCTCAGCGACACCATAGCCAAGCAACCCCAAAAGAATAGAACCTCCGACCGGTAGTCCAGCCAGAATTCACGCATCTGTGTAAAAAACCTCATTTTAGCCATTCCTGCACACAAAAATCGGTGCAAAGGTAGTGTTTTTTTCTGACATATGCAAAAAAAATCGTCCTTGCGGGCGATTTTTTGTGCTCCGTTAGGGAGCCACTCGGTTGATGTCGCGGGGGAACATGGAGCATTCCTTGACGTTCGCGATACCGAGGAAACAAGCGGTGATACGCTCGAGTCCGATGGCAAATCCTCCGTGAGGCGGCATGCCGTTCTTGAAGGTATCGAGGTAGAAATGGAACGCATCGGGGTTCATGCCGCGGCGGATCATCTTCTCGCGGTAGTCGGATTCCTTATGCATACGCTGTCCTCCGGAGGTGATCTCGAGACCCCTCATGAGGAGGTCGAAGCTCAGTGTGAGGCTCGGGTCCTCGGGATCATCCATGGCGTAGAAAGCGCGGTGCTCACTCGGGAAATGGGTGACGAAGACGAAATCCGAACCGTATTTCTCGAAGGCGTACTTGCAGATAGCGCGTTCCTCCTCCGGGGCGAGATCATCCTCGCCGCGGTGGTCCGCCTCGCAGAGGTGGTTCTCAAAGAGGATCTCGTGCACCTCGCTCAGTTTCCACGCGGGTACCTGCTCGGGCAGCACGGGGTTAACCGCATTGAGGAGATGGAGCTCGTGGGCGCAGTCGCGCTCTACGACGGCGATGATGTGCCGCAGCAGCGCCGCCTCCAATGTCATGACATCTTCCTGGCCTTTGATGAAGCCCATCTCCACATCGAGGGAGATATACTCATTGAGGTGGCGGGAGGTGGCATGTTTCTCCGCGCGGTAGGCGGGTGCTATCTCAAAGACGCGCTCATAGACGCCGACGCCGATCTGTTTGTAGAACTGCGGGGACTGGGCGAGATAGACCTGCTTGCCGAAATAATCCATCTTGAAGACGTTCGCGCCGCCCTCTGCGCCCTCGGATACGATCTTCGGGGTGAAGATCTGGGTAAAGCCGTTGGCAGTGAGGAACTCGCCGAAAGCGCGTGCGATGGTGGATTGCACCTTGAGTATCGCCATGTCTCGCGGGTTACGGAGGGTTACCTGGCGATTATCGAACTTATAGCGTAGGAGGGTCTCCTCGTCGCCGAACTTGAGGGCGTTCATATCGACCACCTCGGATGTTGTCGGGCGGGAGAGGACACGTACCTCGGAGACGGCAATCTCGATGGTGTTGTAGAACGCAGCGGGGTCCTTGATCTTCGCCTCGTTGACGGTACCGGTGAGGGTGACCGCCATTTCGCGGCAGAGGTCGGACATCGCAATCTCTGCGCCGTTCTCGTCGAAGAACTTGGAAGAGTCGTTGCTCACCACCGCTTGCAGCAAGCCGCGTGACTTACGGAGGACGATGAAGCCGCCCCACTTGGTGACGCGGACATTATGGATCATGCCGCTGACGGTAACACTATCGCCAACCTTGCAGTTGTCAATAGTGATACCTTGCGGTTGATGGTTATTTACATCCAGAAACATGATAATTGTCAATTATCAATTGTCAACTATCAATTATTCAGCAGCGGGAGCCTCGGCAGCCTCGGCAGCAACCTCTTCTACAGCCTCCTTAACGGCTTTCTTGCCGGCACGGCGGGTAGCTTTCTTAGCGGCTTTCTTAGTCTCCTTGAGCATGTTCTCGTTGTAGTCAACGAGCTCGATGATACACATCTCAGCAGCATCGCCCAGACGGAAACCGGTGCGGAGGATACGTGTGTAACCACCGGGACGGTTAGCGATCTTCTCGCCTACGTTCTGGAAGAGTTCGGTAACGACCTCTTTCTGTTTGAGGAGGGAGAAAGCCAGACGGCGGTTGTTCATATTATCCTCTTTGGCACGAGTGAGGATGGGCTCAACGTAGATACGGAGCGCTTTAGCCTTAGCGAGGGTAGTGCTGATACGCTTGTGCATGATCAGCGAGCACGCCATGTTAGACAACATCGCAGCGCGATGGTTGGCCTTACGGCTAAGGTGGTTGAATTTCTTATTATGACGCATAATAATTCAATGTTTAATGTTGAATGTTTAATGTTTAATGAATTAATCCAGCGCTTTGTAGCGCGAGATGTCCATGCCGAATGCGAGGCCGTTACGCTCAAGCAGTTCGTCGAGCTCGGTAAGCGATTTCTTACCGAAGTTACGGAACTTGAGGAGGTCTGCACGGTGGTACTTAACGAGTTCGCCGAGGGTCTCCACCTCTGCCTGTTTCAAGCAGTTAAGCGCACGTACGGAGAGATCCATATCCTGCAGCTTCTGGTTGAGGAGCTGGCGCATACGGAGCATCTCTTCGTCGAGAGCGTTATTGCTGTTCTTGGTCTCCTCCTCGAGTACGATCCGTTCGTCGGAGAAGAGCATGAAGTGGTAGATGAGGATTTTGGCGGCCTCAGTGAGTGCCTGTTGCGGGGCGATGGAGCCGTCCGTGGTGATCTCGAGGGTGAGTTTCTCGTAGTCGGTACGTTGCTCGACACGGTACTGGTCAACCGAAATCATGACGTTGCGGATCGGGGTGTAGATGGAATCGATAGCGAGCGTTCCGATCGGATCGTTCTTCTTACGATTCTCATCACCGGGCACGTATCCGCGTCCCTTATTGATAGTTATCTCAATCTCGAAATCGGCGGAGTCGTCGAGTTCAGCGAGCAGCAGATCCGGGTTGAGGACCTCGAAGGACTGGAGGACGGTATTGAGCTCGCCTGCGATAAAGGTTCTCACCTTACGCACGTGGAGCTTAACGGTCTCGCTCTCCTCCTCGATACCCTCTTTGCGGATGAAGCGTACCTGCTTGAGGTTGAGGATAAGGTTGGTAACGTCAGTGATGACACCGGGGATGGTAGCAAATTCATGATCAATACCGCTGATCTTGACAGAGCAGATAGCGTATCCCTCGAGGCTGCCGAGCAGCACACGGCGGATAGCATTGCCTATCGTAATTCCGTACCCCGGCTCGAGCGGGCGAAACTCAAAGACACCTTTGTTCGCGCTCGAATCCAACATTATCACCTTATCAGGTTTGATGAAATTTAATATTGCCATGAATTTAATTATTATTTAGAGTACAACTCAACGATTAATTGCTCCTTAATGTTCTCAGGGATTTCCTCACGTGCGGGAACATTGAGCAGTTTGCCGGCTTTCTCACCCTCGTTCCACTCGAGCCAGGAATAGCGTCCGTGGTTGAAGCCCTGGAGGGATTCGTTGATGACCTCGAGCGATTTAGCTTTCTCGCGGACAGCGACAACCTGTCCGGGTTTTACCTCGTATGAAGGGATATTAACGACCTTGCCGTCCACGGTGATGTGGCGGTGTGAAACGAGCTGACGGGCAGCAGCGCGGGTAGGCGCCATACCGAGACGATACACGATGTTATCGAGGCGGCACTCGAGGAGCTGAATCAGGATCTCACCGGTAATACCTTTTGTACGAGCAGCTTTCGCGAAGAGGGTGTATTTAGCTTTCTGCTTCTCAGCGAGCTGAGTACCATACTCAGAGTTTTTCTTACGACGGTTAACGCCGTGTTGTCCGGGTGCGTACGGACGTTTAGCGAGCACCTTATCCTCGCCGAAGATAGCCTCACCGAAGCGGCGGGCGATGCGAGATTTTGGGCCAATATATCTTGCCATAATTCTTTACGTTAAAGGGTTAAACTGTTAAATTG
This sequence comes from Paludibacteraceae bacterium, assembly GCA_905233255.1. Taxonomy (GTDB): domain Bacteria; phylum Bacteroidota; class Bacteroidia; order Bacteroidales; family Paludibacteraceae; genus Colicola. Next base: position 37,930 of record CAJOCN010000035.1, on the reverse strand, counting down.
TTATACACGACGACGTTTCGGCGGACGGCAACCGTTGTGCGGCATCGGAGTAACATCTACGATCTCCGTCACATCGATACCTGCGGCAACGCAGGCACGGATAGCCGATTCACGTCCCTGTCCGGGACCCTTAACGTATGCTTTGACTTTACGCAGGCCGAGGTCATAAGCGACCTTGCAGCAGTCAGCTGCTGCCATCTGGGCTGCATAGGGAGTATTCTTTTTGCTGCCGCGGAAGCCTTGTTTACCGGCTGAAGACCAGCTGATAACCTGGCCGTCTCCGTTAGCAACAGTAACGATTACATTGTTGAAAGAAGACATCACGTGAAGTTGGCCTACGCCATCGATCTTCACTACGCGCTTCTTAGCTGCAATAGCTTTCTTTGCCATAATGTTTGATGAATTATTTGATTAATTACTAACGGTTGATTACTTCGTTGCTTTCTTCTTGTTTGCAACTGTTTTCTTACGTCCCTTGCGCGTGCGGGCGTTGTTCTTGGTGGACTGTCCACGAACGGGGAGACCGATACGGTGACGAACACCACGGTAACAACCGATATCCATCAAACGCTTGATGTTCAATTGTGTTTCCGAACGAAGATCACCTTCTACCTTGAATTTAGCACCGATGATCTCACGGACTTTAGCTGCTTGGTCATCCGTCCAATTCTCTACTTTGATGCTTGGGTCAATGCCTGCCTCTACGAGAATTTTCTTTGCGCTTGAACGACCTATTCCGTAGATATAAGTCAGACTGACTTCGCCACATTTGTTCTGCGGTATATCTACACCGACAATTCTTATAGCCATAATTAAATACTAAGGATAAATTTGTTAAAAATAAATTGATTTAAGAAGTAGTTGATTCTAATTAAAGATTGCGCTTATCCTTGACGCATCTTCATTTTAGGATCCTTCTTGTTGATTACATACAAGTGCCCTTTGCGGCGTACGATTTTGCAGTCCGCATTGCGCTTCTTGATAGATGCACGTACCTTCATTGTTTGTACAGTGTTTTTGTTTGTTTAACTTTTACTTGTAGCGGAAGGAGATTCTTCCTTTGGTCAGATCGTAGGGGCTCATCTCTACTTTCACGCGGTCACCGGCAAGGATCTTGATGTAGTGCATACGCATCTTACCGGAGATGTGGGCGATGATGAGCGGTCCGTTCTCGAGCTGGACGCGGAACATGGCGTTGGACAATGCCTCTACTACCGTTCCATCCACTTCAATTGCGTCTTGTTTAGCCATAATGGTGTTTATTTAGATGATTAATCAGATAAATCTGTCTCCTAAGACCTCGCGGATATAATCGAAGGTGGATAAGATATCGGCTTTGCCGTTGCGTACGCAGACGGAGAGCTCGTAGTGTGCCGCGGGTTTGCGGTCGATGGTACGTGCGGTCCATCCGTCGTCCTCGATGAGGACATTGCGTCTGCCGAGGGTGATCATGGGTTCGATAGCGAGGGTCATGCCGGATTTGAGGACGATGCCGTTGCCTCTTCTGCCGTAGTTGCATACCTCGGGATCCTCGTGCATGTCACGCCCGATACCGTGCCCCACGAACTCGCGCACTACGCCGTATCCGGCGCGCTCGCAGTGGGACTGGATAGCAAAACCTATATCGCCTAAACGTCGTCCTGTCACAGCCTGCTCAATACCGAGGTAGAGCGCCTCTTTCGTGGTACGGAGCAGCTTCATCACCTCATCCGACACCTCCCCTACGGGGAAGGTGTACGCCGAATCGGAGTGCCAGCCGTTGAGCTCGATGGACGAATCGACGGAGATGACATCGCCCTCCTTGAGGACCACCTTGTCGGACGGGATACCATGTACCACCTGCTCATTGACCGAAGTGCAGAGGGTGGCGGGGTAATCCTCGTATCCCAGACAAGCGGGTCTGCCGCCGTTATCCATGATGAACTCGTAAGCGATCTTATCGAGTTGGGCGGTAGTAACACCCGGCTTGATAGCCTTCGCCACTTCGGCGTAGGTCTTACCAAGCAGGATGTTGCTTGCCCGCATGAGTTCTATCTCTTCGTCAGTCTTAAGAAAAATCATCCAATCAACGAATTAATAGGCCATGGCGCCACGACCCTTGATACGCATGCCGGACTCGAAGAATCCGTCATAGTGGCGCATGAGGAGGTGGGACTCGATCTGCTGCAAAGTATCCAAAATAACGCCTACCATGATGAGGAGCGAGGTTCCGCCGAAGAACTGCGCAAAGCCCATCGATACGCCGAACAGGCGTGCGAACGCCGGCAGTACAGCGATGATAGCCAGCAGGATCGAACCCGGCAGGGTGATGCGGCTCATGATGGTATCGATATACTCAGCCGTCTTCTTACCCGGTTTCACACCCGGAATAAATCCGTTGTTCAGCTTCAGGTTCTCTGCCATCTGAACCGGATTGATGATGATCGCGGTGTAGAAATAGGTGAAGGCGATAATGAGGAGTGCGAATACAAGGTTGTACCAGAAGCCGTTGTTATCCATGAACGCACGCACGAAGGCATTGCTCTCCGATGCACGGAAGCCGACGATAGCGATAGGGATGAACATGATAGCCTGGGCAAAGATGATAGGCATGACGTTAGCAGCATTGACCTTGAGAGGGATGTACTGACGTACGCCGCCATACTGTTTGTTGCCCTGGATACGCTTTGCATACTGCACCGGAATACGGCGTGTACCCTGCGTCAGCATGATCGCAAACGCGAAGACGAGGAGCAGGATTACGACCTCCAGAATGAACACGATCAGTCCGCCACCGGCATCGTTGAGACGGGAGGAGAACTCCTGTACGATAGCCCCCGGGAGACGCGCGATGATACCGATCAAGATGATGAAGGAGATACCGTTTCCTACACCGCGGTCGGTGATACGCTCACCCAGCCACATGACGAACATGGAGCCCGCCGTGAGGAGGATAGTGGACGAGATGGTGAACCAGTTGAAACCTACAGCGAGAGGCTGACCGGCCTGCGCCATCTGCACCGACAGGTTGACGAGATAACTCGGGCCCTGGAAGAGCAGGATGGCTACGGTGAGATAGCGGGTGATCTGGTTCATCTTCTGGCGTCCGGACTCACCTTCCTTCTGCATCTTCTGGAAGTAAGGCACTGCGATAGAGAGCAGCTGGATTACGATAGATGCAGAGATGTAAGGCATGATACCGAGTGCGAAGATCGAGGCGTTGGAGAATGCTCCACCGGAGAACATATCCAGCAACGCCATCAGACCGCCGGCTGTCTGGCTGTGCAGCGCAGATAGTGCCGTAGGATCGATACCCGGGAGAACGACGAACGATCCGAAACGATAGATGAGCACGAACAGCGCCGTGGTCAGCAGTCGGGTACGGAGGTCCTCGATCTTCCAGATATTCTTACATGTCTCTATAAAACGCATAATAGTTTCGTTTTACGATTAACGGATTAATTAAATTTTCTCGATAGTGCCACCTGCAGCGGTGATAGCCTCTTCTGCTTTCTTGGAGAAAGCGTTGGCCTGCACCGTGAGTTTGGCGGTGAGGGTACCATTTCCCAGGATCTTAACGAGCTGGGTCTTGGAGATGAATCCTGCCTCGTGGAGTTCGATCAAGCCGATCTTCTCCAGTTTCTTAGCCTCAGCCAGAGCCTGGAGAGTAGCGAGATTGATCGCTTTGTACTCAACGCGGTTGATGTTCTTGAAGCCGAATTTCGGGAGACGGCGCTGCATTGGCATCTGACCACCTTCGAAACCGATCTTCTTGCTGTAACCGGAGCGGGACTTAGCACCCTTGTGACCACGGGTAGAGGTTCCACCCAGGCCCGAACCTGCACCACGGCCGACACGCTTGGCGGTCTTTACCGAACCGGCTGCAGGGGTAAGATTATTCAATTCCATGATGATAATTCGTTTTTAGGATTAGTCAATAACTTTAACAAGGTGCTTTACCTTCTCTACCATACCCAGGATAGCCGGGGTAGCTTCGTGCTCAACGGTAGCGTTCATCTTACGCAGACCGAGCGCTGCCATGGTTTCCTTCTGCACCTTCGGGCACTTAATAGTACTACGTACTTGCTGAATCTTAATCTTTGCCATAATTGTAGAAGAATTTATTAACCATTAAACACTGTGGAGAGAGATACGCCGCGGTTCTGGGCTACGGTACGTGCGTCACGCAGTTCAGCGAGCGCCTGGATAGTAGCCTTAACGAGGTTGTGGGGGTTGGACGAGCCCTTGGACTTAGCCAGGACGTCGCGCACACCGGCAGACTCCAGTACGGCACGCATGGCACCACCGGCTTTTACTCCGGTACCGTGTGTAGCGGGCTGGATATAAACCTGCGAACCACCGAACTTAGCGAACTGCTCGTGGGGGATAGTACCCTTGAGCACCGGTATCTGGATGAGGTTTTTCTTAGCAGCCTCGGTAGCTTTCTGCATAGCAGCGGCTACCTCGCCGGCCTTACCCAGTCCGTATCCTACAATACCATTCTCATTTCCAACAACTACGATAGCTGCGAAAGTGAATGTACGTCCACCCTTGGTAACTTTCGTTACGCGGTTGACTGCGACCAGACGCTCCTTGAGCTCGAGGTCTTGTGTTGATTTAACTCTTTGCATAATCGTCTGTTATTAGAATTTGAGACCTGCCTCGCGAGCTGCGTCAGCGAGGGCTTTAACACGACCGTGATAGAGGTATCCGTTACGGTCAAATACTACTTCGTTGACACCGGCCTTCTGTGCGGCAGCTGCGATCAGTTTACCTACCTCAGCGGCTTTCTCGGTCTTGGTCAGCTTGTCCTTGATAGCGAGGGATGAAGCGGAAGCAAGAGTCTTGCCTGCCAGATCATCGATCACCTGAGCGTAAATCTGGCTGTTAGAACGGAAGACGGTCAGACGTGGACGCTCTGCGGTACCCGACACCTTGGTGCGGATAGATGCCTTAATCTTAAGGCGACGTGCGATTTTCTTAATCATACTCATTTTTCCTTTCTATTATTTACCAGCCGATTTACCAGCCTTACGACGAACGATTTCACCCTGGAACTTAATACCTTTACCCTTGTACGGCTCCGGTCTGCGGAAGGAGCGGATCTTGGCGCATACCTGGCCAAGAAGCTGCTTGTCGGCAGACTCGAGCATAACGAGCGGGTTCTGGTTACGCTCCGATTTGGTCTCTACCTTGATCTCCTTCGGGAGGCCGAGATAGATGGGGTGCGTATAACCGAGAGAGAAGTTGAGTACCTGCGGTTGTGCAAGCTCAACACGGTAACCTACGCCGACGAGCTCAAGGGTCTTCTTGTAGCCCTCGGAGCAACCTACCACCATGTTGTGGATCAGGGCGCGGTAGAGTCCGTGTTTAGCGCGTGCCTCTTTCTCGTCGTTAGGACGGGTTACGTGGCACACTGCGCCTTCTACGTTTACAGAGATCAGGGGATCGACAGCCTGGGTCAGCTCACCCTTCGGACCTTTGACGGTCACTACATTCTCGGGGCTAACGGTGATCGTTACGCCTGCGGGAATAGCGATAGGAAGTTTTCCAATTCTAGACATAGTTCAATCCTCCTTTATTAATAAACATAGCACAATACTTCGCCACCGAGTTGCTGGCCTACCGCTTCCTTGTTAGTCATCACACCCTTGGAGGTGGAGAGGATAGCGATACCCAGTCCGTTCAGTACGCGCGGCATATCACGATAGCCGACGTATTTACGGAGACCCGGGGTGGATACTCGTTTCAAACACTTGATCGCGTTAACTTTGTTAACCGGATCGTACTTAAGGGCGATCTTGATAGTGCCCTGGGGACCATCCTCTACGAACTTGTAGGAAAGGATGTAACCTTTCTCAAACAAGATACGGGTGATCTCCTTCTTCAGATTCGAAGCCGGAACTTCAACCACCTGGTGGCCGGCTTTGATTGCATTCCTCAGTCGAGTGAGGTAATCTGCGATTGGATCTGTCATTGTTTTGTTGTTGTTAAATTAATCCCGCCTGTCGGGACAATATTTAATAATGTTAATTTTACCAGCTCGCTTTCTTTACGCCGGGGATGAGACCTTTGGAGGCCATCTCACGGAATTGAATACGGCTGAGACCGAAGGCACGCATGTATCCTTTCGGACGACCGGTCACTTTGCAACGGTTGTGCAGACGAACGGGGGATGCGTTTTTCGGGAGGGCCTGGAGCCCTACATAGTCACCATCCTTGAGGAGCTGAGCGCGTTTAGCAGCGTATTTGGCTACGAGTTTGGCGCGCTTTACCTCGCGGGCTTTCATTGATTCTTTTGCCATAGTCTGAATTACTTTTTAAACGGTAAACCAAACTCACGGAGAAGTGCAAAGCCCTCCTCATCGGTTTTAGCGGTGGTAACGAACGTGATGTTCATACCCAGCAGTTTGGTGATGTTATCAATGTTAATTTCCGGGAAGATGATCTGCTCGGTGATACCTAAGGTGTAGTTACCACGGCCGTCCATCTTGTTCTCGATACCTTTGAAGTCGCGGATACGCGGCAGAGCTACGCGAACGAGACGCTCGAGGAACTCATACATCTGCTGACCGCGGAGGGTAACGCGAACGCCGATCGGCATTTGCTTACGCACCTTGAAGTTAGCGATATCTTTCTTGGAGAGAGTAGCTACGGCTTTCTGACCGGCGATAGCGGTCATCTCCTGGAGAGCGACCTCGATGATCTTCTTGTCTGCTACTGCCTCGCCGAGGCCCTGGTTGAGGACGATCTTCTGGAGCTTCGGGCACTGCATGACGGTAGTGTAGTTGAACTCCTTCATCAGGATGGGCACGATGCGCTCCTGATAATCTTGCTTAAGACTTGCTGTATTCATAATCAGATCTCCTTACCGGTTTTTTTAGATACACGAACGAGCTTGCCATCCTTCTTCACACGGCCTACACGAACCGGTTTGCCGTCCTCTACTACGTTGAGGTTGGAGATATGGATAGGAGCTTCCTGTTTAACGATTCCGCCTTGCGGATTCTTTGCGTTGGGTTTGGTACTCTTGGATACCATGTTGACGCCTTCTACGATAGCGCGCTGCTTGTCAACGATCACCTCCAGCACACGGCCGGTCTGACCCTTCGAAGCACCTGCGTTTACATAAACGGTATCACCCTTTTTGATATGTAATTTTGCCATTACTGTAACGTTTTAGATGATTAGAGCACTTCAGGTGCCAGAGAAATAATTTTCATGTTCGTTTGACGGAGCTCACGAGCAACCGGACCGAAGATACGGCTGCCGCGGAGTTCGCCGGCGTTGGTGATGAGTACGCATGCGTTGTCATCGAAACGGATGTACGATCCATCGGCGCGGCGTACCTCTTTCTTGGTACGTACGACGATAGCGCGGGACACGGTTCCGTCCTTCATGTCGGAGGAGGGGATTACGCCCTTAACGGCTACCACGATGGTGTCACCGAGGGAGGCATAGCGTTTCTTGGTACCACCCAGAACGCGGATCACGAGTGCCTGCTTGGCACCGGAGTTGTCACATACTGTGAGACGAGATTCTTGCTGTACCATAATTACTTAGCCCTTTCGATAATTTGAGTTAAACGCCAGCGCACAGTCTTGCTCAGCGGACGGGTCTCCATGATGCGTACGGTATCGCCGATACCTGCCTCATTCTGCTCGTCATGAACATGGAACTTGCGAGTTTTATTGACAAACTTGCCATAGATGGGGTGTTTCTCTTTCCAACGGACAGCGACCACGATGGTCTTCTCCATCTTATTGGAAACTACAACGCCCACGCGCTCTTTTCTTAAGTTTCTTTCCATTGTCTTTGTCGTTTTTTACTTGTTAATTTCACGGGCACGAAGTTCCGTTGCAAGGCGAGCGATATTGCGACGCGCAGCCTTAATCTGCAACGGATTATCGAGCGGAGAAATACTGTGATTTAACTTCATACGAACCAGAGCCTCTTTCTCGGAAGCGAGACGCTCCTGGATCTCTTGAGTTGTTAATTCTTTAATTTCAGTTGTTTTCATAATCCTTAATTATGCATTTTGTGTTGCGTCGTAATCGCGTCTTACGACAAATTTAGTGGTCACAGGCAGTTTCTGGGCTGCGAGACGGAGTGCCTCTTTGGCTACGTCATAGCTTACGCCCTCTACCTCAAAGATGATACGACCGGGCTCCAATGGTACTACGAATCCTTCGGGAGCACCTTTACCTTTACCCATACGTACATCCAACGGCTTCTTGGTGATCGGTTTATCCGGGAATACGCGGATCCACACTTGACCTTGACGTTGCATATAACGGGTAACGGCGATACGGGCAGCCTCGATTTGACGACCGGTCAACCATACGGTACCCAAACTCTTGATACCGAACGAGCCGAATGCCAACTCCTGACCGCGGTGAGCGAAGCCCTTGATGCGGCCTTTTTGGCAACGACGGAATTTAGTTTTCTTAGGTTGTAACATGATTCTAATCTACAAATCGGTTAAACATTATTGTTTCTTGTTGCGGCGGAAGCCCTTGCGATCTCCGCGGCCCTCACGACGATCCATGCCGGGACGGCCTGCTTCTTGCTTTTGCGAGAAGTTAGGAGTCAGGTCTTTCTTGCCATACACTTCTCCACGGCAGATCCATACCTTAACGCCGATCACACCCACTTTGGTGATAGCACCTACGTGGCAGTAGTCAATGTCAGCGCGGAGTGTATGCAGCGGGGTACGACCCTCTTTGTACATCTCCTTGCGCGCCATTTCGGCTCCGTTCAAACGGCCGGATACCTGAATCTTGATACCCTCAGCGCCCATACGCATGGTGCTCTGGATAGCCATCTTAACGGCACGACGATAAGCAATCTTGCCCTCCAACTGACGTGCAATCTTGTTCGCTACGATGGTGGCGTCCAGCTCCGGACGTTTTACCTCGTAGATGTTGATCTGTACATCCTGATGGGTGATCTTCTGGAGTTCCTTCTTCAATTTGTCAACCTCTTCTCCACCTTTTCCGATAATATAACCGGGGCGAGCGGTGCAGATAGTAACAGTCACAAGTTTCAGAGTTCTTTCGATAACGATACGGCTGATACTAGCCTCTGCGAGACGAGCGTTGAGGTACTCGCGGATTTTGCTGTCCTCAAGCAACGTATCGCCGTAATTTTTGCCTCCAAACCAGTTGGAGTCCCAACCGCGGACAATGCCCAGACGGTTAGCTATAGGATTAATTTTCTGTCCCATAATGAATTACTTTTCGGGGTTAGTATTTTTGGTATCTACAAATATTGTAACGTGGTTGGAACGTTTGCGGACGCGATAAGCACGGCCCTGAGGAGCGGGCAGCATACGCTTGATCATCATACCGCCGTCAACCATGATTTTCGTTACATAGAGAGTTTCTTCCTCTGCTTTCTTGCCGGTCTTGGTCTCCCAGTTGGCGATAGCAGATTTGAGGAGCTTCTCGAGTGCGCGGCTTGCCTCACGAGTGGAGAAGCGGAGCGCACCGAGTGCACGATTCACTTCCATTCCGCGCACCATGTCTGCTACGAGACGCATCTTACGCGGGCTGGTAGGAATGTTATTTGCTTTGGCAAAATACTGCTCTTTGCGAGCCGCCTTCATTGCCTCAGCGCTGTTATGTTTTCTTGCACCCATTTTAATCTTGAGTTTAAATAATTAATGATTGCAATGGATTACTTCTTGTTATTGCCGGAGTGGCCGCGGAAGGTACGCGTCGGAGCGAACTCGCCCAGCTTGTGCCCTACCATGTTCTCCGTTACATAAACAGGAATGAACTTGTTTCCATTGTGAACTGCGATTGTGTGACCTACAAAGTCAGGGGAAATCATCGAGGCACGGCTCCAGGTCTTGATAACCTCTTTCTTGCCGGACTCATTCATCGCCAGCACCTTGTCTTCCAACTTAACGTTGATAAACGGTCCTTTTTTCAGTGAACGACTCATAATCTTTTCTTTACTTTATAGGTTATTTTTTACGTCTTTCGATAATGTACTGATTGCTCTGGTTCTTGGGGTGACGCGTCTTGTAGCCCTTAGCGAGCAGACCCTTACGGCTTCTCGGATGGCCACCGGACTGACGTCCCTCACCACCACCCATCGGGTGATCTACAGGGTTCATAACGACACCACGGTTGCGCGGACGACGACCGAGCCAACGGCTGCGACCGGCTTTACCGGATTTCTCAAGAGCGTGATCGGAGTTGCCTACGACACCAACCGTAGCCTTGCATGCTGCAAGCACCTTGCGGAGCTCGCCTGAAGGCAGTTTGATGATCGCATACTTGTCCTCACGGCTCGACAACTGAGCGAAGGTACCGGCGGAGCGAACCATGCAGGCGCCCTGGCCCGGACGAAGCTCGATGTTGTGAATCAGTGTTCCCAGAGGAATTACCGACATCGGCAGTGCATTACCTACCTCGGGAGCTGCGTTCTCTCCCGACATTACAGTCTGACCTACTTGCAGTCCGTTCGGTGCAAGAATATAGCGCTTCTCACCGTCAGCGTAGAACAACAGAGCGATACGGGCACTACGGTTCGGATCGTACTCAATGGTCTTAACTACTGCGGGTACACCATCTTTATTGCGCTTGAAGTCAATTACGCGGTACTTCTGTTTGTGACCACCACCGATGTAACGCATCGTCATCTTACCGACGTTGTTACGACCACCGGTCTTGGTTTTACCAAACACAAGCGATTTCTCAGGAGCGCTCGCGGTAATTGTCTCGAACGCACCTATAACTTTGTGTCTCTGCCCTGGTGTTGTGGGCTTAAATTTACGTACAGCCATTTTTAGATATTGCTATAAAAATCAATTGTTTCACCTTCTGCCAGGGTTACGATGGCTTTCTTGTACGCCTGCTGCGCGCCGCGGAGCAGACCGGACTTCGTCCAGCGCTGTTTAACCTTCGGAGCACGGATGAGCGTGTTTACATCGGTTACCTGAACATTATACATTTGCTCTACTGCCTTCTTGATCTCAACTTTGTTGGCATCGCGAGCTACTACGAAACCGTAACGGTTCAACTTCTCGCCGGCGGCAGTCATCTTCTCAGTGACGATAGGTTTGATAATAATTGCCATAATATACCTCCTTATGCTTTAAAAGTTGCCTCGAGAGCAGCTGCCGATGCCTCCGTGAGGACTACAGCGTTCGAGTTCATGATTGTGTAGGTGTTCAGCTCGTTTACGTTCACTACATTCACCTTCTGGATGTTAGCAGCCGATTTGCGGGCGTTGAGGTTCGCATCGTCAACGACGAAGAGAACTTTCTTACCCTCTACTTTCAGGTTGTTGAGCACCTCAACCATGGCTTTGGTCTTCGGGGCATCGAAGGTGAGTGCGTCTAGCACGAGCAACTCATTTTGTTTTGCGCGCAGCGACAAAGCCGACTTGCGGGCGAGTTGTTTTACTTTCTTGTTGAGTTTGAAATCATAGTCGCGGGGTACGGGACCGAAGATAGTACCACCACCTACGCGTACCGGAGATTTCAGATCACCCGGACGTGCGCCACCGCCGCCCTTCTGGCGACCGAGCTTACGGGTCGAGTGAGCATTCTCGCTACGTTGTTTTGCTTTCGCTGTGCCTTGGCGCTGTGCCGCCAAGAATTGCTTAACGTCCAAGTAGATAGCATGGTCGTTAGGCTCAATTGCGAAGATAGCGTCATTCAGAGCGATCTTCTTGCCGGTCTCTTTGCCGGCCATGTTCAGAATACTAAGTTCCATAACTAATTACTTGTTGATAACGACGATTGAATTTTTTGCACCGGGTACGGATCCCTTGACCATGATCAAGTTGTACTCGGGGATAACTTTGAGAACGACGAGGTTCTGGACCGTAACTCGGTCGCCACCCATCTGGCCCGCCATGCGGGTACCCGGGAAGATACGGCTCGGGTAGGCACAAGCACCTACGGAACCCGGCGCACGAAGACGGTCGTCCTGACCGTGAGTGGACTGGCCTACACCACCGAAACCGTGACGCTTAACGACACCCTGGAAACCGTGGCCCTTGCTGGTTCCGATGACGTCAACGTACATACCCTCTTCGAAGAGGTCAGCTGCGGTGATGGTCTGACCGAGAGTCAACTCTCCGTCATACTCAAACTCTGCTAAATGGCGCATGGGCTCTACGCCGGCTGCCTTGAAATGGCCAGCCTCGGCCTTGTTCGTGTGCTTCTCGCTCTTGTGCATGAAGCCGACCTGAGCTGCTTTGTAACCGTCTTTCTCAACGGTCTTCAGCTGGGTCACTACGCAAGGACCTGCCTCGATAACGGTGCACGGTACATTTTTACCGTCGGCACCAAAGACGGAAGTCATTCCGATCTTTTTTCCTAATAATCCTGGCATTGTTGCTTTAGATTGATTAAATTTGTTAATTAATTTTACTTCTCCTCCGTTCTCGCCTTCGGGTTGTCTAGTTTAACTAGTTATTCTAGTTTATCTAGTTCTACTAGTTTTCCAGCTACTATCCGAAGGAAACGGCCGGATACTCATCAAACTTTGATCTCGACTTCAACACCGCTGGCCAGCTCCAGTTTCATGAGAGCCTCTACGGTCTTGTTGTTAGAGTTGTAGATGTCGATCAGACGCTTGTAACTTGCCAACTCGAATTGCTCGCGGCTCTTCTTGTTAACGAAGGTTGAGCGGTTAACGGTAAAGATACGCTTGTGCGTCGGCAGGGGAATCGGTCCGCTTACCACTGCACCCGTAGCCTTTACGGTCTTGACGATCTTCTCTGCAGACTTGTCAACCAGGTTGTGGTCGAAAGACTTCAGTTTGATACGGATTTTTTGACTCATAATTAGTAATAGTGTTTTTATTTTGTTAATACTTGGCAGAGCGCAGATAACCTTAAGAGTCATTTGCTAAGATGACCCGCACCCTACCGGGGTTTGTTTTTCTATATCGACCATGCATGGTCGATGCTATGTTTTCAGGCCGTACTTAGAGCCACACGCATGTGTGTACGTGTACGTTCCTTATTTATCTAATCGACCATGCATGGTCGATGCTTTCGGGCGAACCGCCCATGCATGGCTGATTATCTTATTATACGAGGTCTACGCGGCCGCCTACCTCAGTCAGCACAGCCTTTGCAATGCTCGAGCTTACTGCCTCGTAGTGGCTGAACTCCATGGAGCTCGTAGCACGACCGGAGGTGATGGTACGGAGAGCGGTTACGTAACCGAACATCTCTGCCAGAGGCACATGTGCTTTGACGATACGTGCACCGGTGCGGCTGGTATCCATGCCCTCTACCTGACCACGACGTTTGTTGAGGTCACCGATGACATCACCCATGCTCTCCTCCGGAGTAACAACCTCGATCTTCATGATCGGCTCCATGAGTACCGGTTTAGCCTTCGCGCAAGCCTCTTTGAACGCCATCTGTGCAGCGATCTCGAAGGACAGCTGATCGGAGTCAACGGGGTGGAAGCTACCATCCAGGAGGGTTACCTTCAGGCTGTCGAGCGGATAGCCGGCAAGCACACCGTTCTTCATAGCCGTCTCGAAGCCCTTCTGTACAGACGGGATATACTCCTTAGGCACGTTACCGCCCTTGACTACATCCTCGAACTGCAGGCCACCCGGGAAGTCAGCATCAGCCGGCTCAACGCGAACGATGATATCGGCGAACTTACCACGACCACCGGACTGCTTCTTGTAAACCTCACGCAGCTCAACCGGAGCAGAGATAGCCTCGCGGTAAGCTACCTGCGGACGGCCCTGGTTGCACTCTACCTTGAACTCGCGTTTCAGACGGTCGATGATGATCTCCAGGTGAAGCTCACCCATACCGGAGATAACGGTCTGACCGGTCTGCTCGTCGGTCTTGACGGTGAAGGTCGGATCCTCCTCAGCCAGTTTGGCGAGACCTACGCCCAGTTTGTCGAGGTCAGCCTGGCTCTTCGGCTCTACAGAGATACCGATCACCGGTGCCGGGAACTCGATCGACTCGAGTACGATAGGTTTGTTCTCGTCGCAGAGCGTATCGCCCGTGCGTATATCCTTAAATCCTACGCCCGCGCCTATATCGCCCGCGAGAATCGTCTCAACAGGGTTCTGGTGGTTGGAGTGCATTTGGAAGATACGGCTGATACGCTCTTTCTTACCCGAACGGGGGTTGTAAACGTATGAACCTGCATCGAGGTGTCCCGAGTACACACGGAAGTAGCACAGACGGCCTACATACGGATCGGTAGCAATCTTGAAGGCGAGTGCGCAGAGCGGCTCCTCATCGTTCGGGTGACGAACCTCCGGTGCATCGGTGTTCGGGTTGGTACCGTTGATCACCTCGGTATCCAGCGGGCTCGGCAGGTAAGCGCAGACTGCGTCCAGCATGGTCTGCACACCTTTGTTCTTGAAGGAGCTACCGCAGATCACCGGGAAGATCTTCATCGCGAGGGTACCCTTACGGATAGCCACGCGGATCTCGTCCTCTGTGATGGTCGAAGGATCGTCGAAGTACTTCTCCATCAGCGTGTCATCGAACTCAGATACCGTCTCCAGCATCTTGTCGCGCCACTCCTCAGCCTCAGCCTGGAGGTTAGCGGGGATCGGCTCCTCTACGTACTCGGCACCCATGGTCTCGTCGTGCCAAACGATAGCTTTCATCTTCACGAGGTCAACGACACCCTTGAAGGTCTCCTCAGCACCGATAGGAATCTGGATGGGACACGGGGTAGCACCGAGCACCTCTTTGATCTGACGTACTACGTCGAAGAAGTTGGCACCCGAACGGTCCATCTTGTTCACGTAGCACAGGCGCGGTACATTATATTTATCAGCCTGGCGCCATACAGTCTCGGACTGCGGTTGAACACCACCTACCGAGCACAGTGCCATCACAGCGCCGTCGAGGATACGGAGCGAACGCTCTACCTCTACCGTGAAATCCACGTGCCCCGGAGTGTCAATCAGGTTGATTTTGTACTTGTTACCTGCGTAGTTCCAATAGGTGGTCGTAGCTGCAGAGGTGATGGTGATACCGCGCTCCTGCTCCTGAACCATCCAGTCCATGGTAGCAGCACCGTCGTGTACCTCACCAATCTTGTGCGTCAGACCCGTATAGAACAGGATACGCTCCGAAGTGGTCGTCTTACCGGCATCGATGTGCGCCATAATGCCGATGTTACGGTTTAATTTTAAATCGTGTTTTGCCATTTGTTTATTGTTTCAATCTTTTTTGTTACTTAACTGTCAATTGTCAATTATCAATTGTCAATTAAAAACGGAAGTGTGCGAATGCGCGGTTAGCCTCCGCCATGCGGTGCATGTCCTCTTTGCGCTTGAACGCACCACCCTGGTTGTTGAACGCATCCATGATCTCTGCTGCAAGCTTCTCTGCCATCGAGTGGCCGCCGCGCTTGCGGGCGAAAGCGATCATGTTCTTCATCGCGATGCTCTCCTTACGGTCGGCACGGATCTCCGTCGGAACCTGGAAGGTAGCACCACCGATACGCTTCGATTTAACCTCTACCAGCGGGGTGATATTGTCCAGAGCCTGTTTCCAGATATCCAGAGCACTCTTCTCCTCGCTCTTTGCTTTGTTCTCTACCAAGCCCAGTGCGCTATAGAACACACCGTATGCGGTATTTTTCTTTCCGTCGAGCATGAGGTGGTTCACAAACTTTGCCACCATTACTTCGCCATACACGGGATCCGGAAGAATCACACGTTTTGTCGGTTTTGCTTTTCTCATTGTTTCAATTGTTTTTAATTTCGGTTGTCGATTTCTTCAGTAGCTACCCGAGCCGCTTACTCAACCCTCAACCCATTGTTTCGTCCCAAATATGGAACATTTAGTTAGTTTTTAAAGAGCTTGATTATTTTTTAGCTTTCGGACGCTTAGCTCCGTATTTGGAGCGGCGCTGCAGACGGTTCGCTACGCCGGCGGTATCAAGCGTACCGCGAACGATGTGGTAACGAACACCCGGCAGGTCTTTCACACGGCCGCCACGTACCATGACGATACTGTGCTCCTGCAGGTTGTGTCCCTCTCCGGGGATGTAAGCGTTGACCTCCTTGCTGTTGGTGAGGCGCACACGGGCAACCTTACGCATTGCGGAGTTAGGTTTCTTCGGGGTCGTTGTGTAAACACGTACACAAACGCCACGACGTTGCGGACAGCTGTCCAGAGCCGGGCTCTTCGACTTGTCCACCAGTTCTGCTCTTCCTTTTCTAACTAATTGTTGAATTGTAGGCATTTTGTTGTTGTTTAATAATTTGTTTAACTTAAATATTCCATGCTCTCGCGGGCACCCTGACTTTGCTATTTTATTTCTCACATACGTACGTGTGAGGCAGGACATACCGCGAAAAAGCGTGCAAAGGTACAACTTTTTTTTGAATTGACCAAATAATTTGGCAAGAAAATGCAAAAAAAGTGATTTTTGTCACCCAAAACGGGCATTATAAAGGCTAAAGGCTAAAGGTTATAGGCGAAAGGTTATAGGCTAAAGGGTTAGAGGTTAAAGGCGAAGGGTTTTTTAAAAAAAGTGTACAGCACTTGCATCCGACTTTAGTCCGACTTTAAACCGATTTTTAACCGACTTTAAACCTTCGCCTTTAACCCTTAAATTCATCAGTCAGCTTGGTCCTAAAAGGACTAAGCCAAGGGAGGGGAGGGCTTTTTTGCAAAGTGCAGTTGGCATATTCAATTTTTCTGTTGCATTTCTCGGAAAAATATAGTAACTTTGCAGCAAAATTAGTGAGGAGAGCTTGTTAATTTTCACTCACCCCCACTCGTAAAATACTGAAAACAAAGAAGATGAGAAGAAGTCTGTTGATTAAAGCCATGAAATTATGGCTTCTTATTGTATGCATTATACTGCCGCTTTTCGTGTATGCGAGCGGAGAAAAAGGACCTGAAAAAGCGCCGAAAGCTATTACCGGCGCGTATGTTGATGACCCATCTATCTCCGTGCCGGCGGGAGCATATACTACGTTCTCCACCGTCTATAACGGCAAACGTTACTATTTAGGTATTGATACCACCCAAGCCAAGAGCGGCAAAGACACGGTAGCCTGGTATAATGGTCCGTGCTACGCCGCCATGTGGAAGGTAGGCGGAATCTACAGTCCGACGGGCAAAGTGCTCACCGACCAGAACTATCTGCGCGCTATTCAGAGCGTGTGGATCGAGGAGAAGTGTACCGACCACCGCAAGCGCTACCTGACCATCGGTCCGGACAAAGGCTCCTACAGTCCGCTGATGCTGTGCGACACGGCACATTCCTCCATGTGGTACACCCTCAAGGACGAGAGTGCCCAGAGCAAGTATCTCCAGGGCTACCTCTATTACTACTCCGATGCCACGGGTGTAGAGATCTCCCGTTATCTGAACTACGACCCCTTGTACGGTTTCAGCCGCGCCACAAGCCGTGTTCCCTCTGCCTCCCAGCGTATCTCCGTATGGGACCGCAAGACGGGCAGCGACCTGATTTTCGACGTCCAGCCGAGAACACTGACTGCGGGTTATGAGACCAACAATCATGACACGACCAAGTATCCTATCACCTCGAGGGTGATCTACTACGAGAACGTCGATCGTTTCCGCAGCCGTTTCGACCATACGGATGTCTATGCCGCCATCTCCAAACCCATCGAGGACCAGACGATACTTCAGGCAGATCCGTATAACATGATAGGCTACTACGAGTGGCAGTCGAACCCGACAGTCAATCCGGAGAAAATCCCTGCCTACAACGGCAAATCAAGCATGAAAGTATGGAAGCCGGTTTTGCAACTCAAAGACGGCGGCAATCCCGAGGACTACGAGGTGGTGGAGCAGTGGGGCGATTCGACCATGTTCTACGTGAGCGAGACTCGTTTCAAGCTGGACGAGGCGACCAATATATGGCACGACACGGTGTATGCCATCGGAAGCGCGCCGATTGACAGGACGGAGTGCCATTTCCTGCGCAAGCGCGGCGAGGGCGCACCGACGGCAGGCGACTACGCCAACCACAACGACTGGCTGTACGTGAAGTTCCAATGCAAGGGTGTACACTACGTGGACTCGATCATGGTCTCCCGTCACACCTTCCACAACGCGCCGTTCACGACCATGACGATGAACAGCACCCCGAGCGACCACACTTTCCCTTACACCCATAATAATACATTAGTAGGCGGAACAGCTATCAGCGCAACCGATACCGCCAAAGTCTTTGATATCCACGCAAGTTACCAATCCGGCAACACGGTTTATAATGCCGTGAATGCCCCTGTGGACCGCTATATAGGTGAGAATGTACCGAACATGAACCTCACCAACTACAGCGGACACGAGGAGGAGGGCGTATGGTACGACTCGCTGCAGGTGACAGCCGTTCTGCCGGACGGTACTCCGGCTATCGTAGGAGCCAAAGGAGCCGGGGAAGGAGCCTGGATTGAGTCCGTGCGCCTGACCGCAAAAGACAAGATATGCGTCAAGGTATCGCAGTCCGCCCCGGAGGTGAACGCTAACCGCGTAGCACAGATAACCTACACATACCGCTACTGGCACTCCTCGGCAGAGGGAGACCAGGTGACCGCTAATAATAGCATTTGGGTTGTACAGAAATGGTCGGGAGCGGACAACGACAAGCTCTATTCTTTCCACCATAAGGACAGCACCGATAACCTGCAAGGCGTGCATGAGCGCAAACGGACCATCTATATCACCCCGGGCGATGAACTCGCACTGCGTCTGCATCGTGACCACTGGGGCTACTACCGGTGGTATGACTATGATAATGACCGAGACATAGAGAACGACGGAGCATGGAGTTACGAGGTGGAACCCAAGAACCATAAAGGTGACAAGTTCATGCCCATCAATATCACCACCTCCCCCACCTCGCGCGGAAGATGGGACATTAATATCAATAACAACAAGCATTTCACGCTCAACACCGCTACACCCGAGCCGGTGATCAAGAACGAAAATCCCGCTACGCAATCCATCAAGGTAGCGTGCGACGTGAGCGCGTATAAAAATATAGAACACAGGGGCGAGATAGGTGTCTCGCTGACTTCTGTAACCGAACCGACACTGAGTTACCGTCAAGTCTTTGATATCCAGCCCGCCAATGACTGCCGCGGCGACGGCAGCGGGGCCAACTGGTTTGAGCAACGTACCATCATTGCTCCTATCAACAGGGAGCTGACTTTCACACCGAGCTACCCGATTGCAGCGGGCGTTTCCTCCGATGTCGAACCCATGTACGAGGAGGACGAGTTGCAGTATATCTATTATGCTAATCCTTCGGATGTGGGCACTTCTACGGGGTTGTCAAGTAGCGATTTGATGAAAGAAAGTTCTTATGCAAGAGTAGGTGTATCCAAAAAAATTAATAGCCATATTGAATTAGAATTACTCAACTACTCTACCATTCGAGGAATGGGTAAAAATGAAGAAAAGACTATAATCTTAGTTAACCCTCGTACAGGAACAGGTTATTTCTTAGGGCGAGGAAACTCAGAGATACCTCGTACAATGCCCCTCCCCTCCGGTGCTACAAAGGAAGCTTTGGAGGAAGCCATTGAAGCTAAATTGAATGATGGTGGAACATATACGGATTATACGTTTACTCTACAACACCAAGACAATTCAGATTATCATAATTTCAAATACGGAAACTATTGGCTATATAACCTTTATACGGCGATTGGAGCAGAGTGGGGCACTCAAAATATCCGGTGGTACGATGGTTATGCCACAGGAAGTGCAGAATTTAGGATTGATTCATATAACGGCTCAACGACTGACTTACCAACAGGATTTAGCAGCGGAGATTTGGTAACGATATATTCTACAAGATGGAATCATAAGGGCTATCTCGCTTCCGGTCAGTGGTCTGGTGACAGATTCGACAACCGTATTTATCGTTCTGGAAGTACTAATAGCACTGCCTATCAAGCATGGCTGGTATATCAGGTCAATACGGTAGTAGAAAGAACCTTCTTCGAGACCCCGGCATGGTACATGAGTACGGATAACAGCACGTGGACAAAGGTGACCCATTGGGACTATTCCAAGAGTGCCAGCGTGAGCGATGTTGCCGGCTATTCGATGCGTCCGGACGGCTCATTAGTTATCGCGGACAGCAAACTGACCCGTGCCGATCAGACTATTTACTACCAACTGCGTACCGAGCATTTCCAGTTGGCTAAGATCACTCTTCTCACCCGTGACCCAGATAAAGAAGGCCCCAAAGCGGGTGCCGGTTCCATCATCTCCGAGGACGAGATAGAGAACCACTACACCGTCCTCTACGACTTAGGGATGAGCACTTGGACGGCTCCCAACACTACGGAGATCAAGGCATACTACCACCATTTCCCGTGGAACTTCACGGAGTTCAGTTACCACTACCCGCTCTCTGTCATTAACAATACCTACCGCGACTCGGTAACCGAGATGCCGATGAAGGGCGAATACGCGTTCCTCAATAAGTTCAAAGTGCCGCACGGCGGTAAGAACACCGGTAATCCCGATGCGGAGTTTGAAGCCCTCGCCGGCGCAAAGAACGGCTACATGCTATGTCTCAATGCCGATTCCAAACGCTCTACTATCATGCGTTTCGAGTACCCGGCGCTGACCTGTTCGAGCCAGAAGATTTACTTGGTAGCGGACCTCTGCAACCCCGTCAAGAACTCCTTCTCCCCGCAGATCACAGCCGATCTGGAGGGTACGAAAGACGGAGGCTTGACATGGGAGACGATTTACCGCTTCAAGACCGGTAAGATCCCTTATGACGAGGAGCATATGTGGTACCAGTTTGCGCTGCCTATCGATCGCGAACATGTCAAGGGGTATGACTATTTCCGCTGCACGGCGATGTTGGACGGAGCGACGAACAAGAACGCGCACCTGCTCATCGACCGCCTGCGGTTCATCGAGAAGTCGCGTACCTTCAATGTCTTCCAAAACAAGATTGAGTGCGTGCAGACCGATAGTGTGACCGCACTCATCCGTCTGAATTACAAAGCCGACACGGATCTCTATAAACCGGGTATGCTCGTAGCGTACCAGTTCCAGAAATGGGATAATGACGCAGGCGGCTACGTGCCCATGAATAGCAGTACCGATAAAAACGATTCGGTGCAACCGGGATATATCAAAGATGCCTTCACCGTACAGGAAGGTATGACGCACCTTAAAACCTCTGCCGGCTATGACTACGGTTATGTCATGGTGCCGGAGGCGGATTATGATCCGAGCCTGAGCGATAACACGGGGAACCAGTCCGCTAAGCGAGGCGAACTGATTGACCAAGCCCTGAAAAAGCTGTCGATCACCGGCGATGCGGCAACCACGCGTAAAACACAATTCCTTGACGAGACGGGAAACGTAAGTACCATTGATCAGATCATCAGTAGCGGTTCTATTGATTTCGGTACCGCCTCCACACCGCATATCAAGTTCTTCGTCAAGGAAGGGAATGACTGGGTTATCTACCTTGCCTGCCGCCTGCCGGTCGGAGCTACGGCTAACAAAACCTTCCGCATCGGTATGACGATGATGGACGACCTGAACGATGCACCTACCTTTACCGAGAGTTCCTGCGCTACGTTCCATATACTGAAAATCAAGAATGCCACTACCTTGAAAGTCGATGGCACAGCTTGGACCAACCACTCACGCGAAGAGATCAACGCCGATGATAAAAGCGGCGACGCGCTCAAGCCCCTTGCCGCCAACGAGACCTACCGCGCATCAGTGACCTTCGATCCGAACGTCACGGGTGCAACGAACATACACTGCCGCTTTGACCTGCTGCGTGTGGATGAGGGTGAACGTAACCAAGCCGCTACCGATAAGTGGTGGACGGATAACTACGGCTGCACCCGTGCGCAATTCTTCGATATGATGGCGACCTTCCGTATAGATGACGAGGACAACCCTATGCGTAATGTCACCAACTGGAACAATGTCAAGCCCTCCGATTTCGAGTGGTCAGGACGTACGCCGGAGATTGCCCGTAAGATATACAACACGCTCAACAAACTGATCGTCACCGACCGCAAATTAGAGATCGGTCTGGAGTACCGCGATATCTATCTGGGCAATGCGCAAAACGGCTATTTCTACCTCATCCCCATGCCCGCGAGCGGCACGTATTCGCACGCCGGAGAGAGTTTTAACGCCACCGTCTGCAACAACCCCTTGTGGCTGGAGCTGCACACCGACACTTCGGCTTATTCGCTGCGCTTCGGTTATGACAGCAAGGTGGGCGACAGTTATATCGTGCCCGTCATCCGTGCCTCCAAGACCGATGCCAACAACCACCTGAAAGTGCGCATCGCCGATATCACGCATGCGGCTACCGCCGGCGTGGTAATCGGTTGGGACTCCACGTATGTCATTGAGTCCAACGACCCCGAGTGGAATAGCAGCACCAAGACCTTCCGCTACCACCAGGACCGTATTGTACAGGACGACCTCTATGATAACTACTACAAAGTACCGGCTGAGGGCGAAGCGGATATGGACAACCGATATATCACCTTCACTCCGGTCAACAAGGCCTATATCGACCGCCTCAAGGCAACCGACTGCGGGTGCTACGACTACGACCCCGCCGGTACGGCATATAACTACGATAAGTCCAACAAGACCTATACCGACAACGCTGCCGGTGTATTCAAGAAACCGACAACAACGACTGAGGGTTGCAACGAATGGCTCGTCAAGCCGGGTACTCACGACGGTCACCCCACGCCGGGATACCAGACGCCCAACAACTATGAACTGAAAGCCGGCTATTGGTATAAGTTCGAAACGGCGTTCTTCTCCGTCTCCGGAGGTAACAAAGTACTCTCCAACGCCGGCGGTGACGGTACATGTCGCGGACACGCCGAGTTCATCGTAGCCGTCGCTCCGGACACGGTACGCTGGACCCCGAGCCACCCCGATGCAGCTAACTTCTGGAACGACGATAACAACTGGACTGCCGTCGTCAACAAAGAGGACTACCACGGTGCCATTGCCACCGTGCCGATGGGCGACACCCGCGTCATCATCCCCGAGACCGAAGAGGGACTGCTGCCGATCGTAGCCGATGTGGTAGAGGCGCAGAAAGACACCCTCCACTACGGCTACGCCAAGAACACCTGCAAGGAGATCCTCTTCAAGAAGAACGCGCAGCTGCTCGGTCAGGAGAAACTGGACTACACCAAAGCCCTGGTGGACGTCAAACTGACCTCCGGCACATGGCAGACCTTCACGCCCGCGCTCGATCATATTTATTCGGGCGACATGTACATCCCCGCGAACCCCGAGACGAGCGATGCTTCCCTTTTTGCGCCGGGTACCTTCAGCCAGGGTGAAGGAGATTCCTGGACTGAAAACCCGCGCGAGTGGCCGTACGTCGTTTATCAGGGTTTCTACAACTCCTCTGTGCCTGTCGCGTTCTACAACACCGACGAGGAAGGTAATCCTGTCACGTACACCTACGACCAATCCAAGAACTCCGTCGATTGGGTACAGACCAACGTACTCAACATGGCGTACACCCCGGGTAAGGCATGCGTGCTGAACACCTACGGACCGAGTGATGAGGACGGCGAGGAGATCATCGTCCGCCTGCCTAAGCAAGAGACCGCCTACCGCGGGTATGGCAGGAACCCGAGCGGTTCGGACTATATCGCCGGAGACGCAATCACGATGGAGAGCAAACCCGCCTTCGATGACTTGATCCACAATCTGGCGTACGACAAGACCGCCCTCGGCACAAAAGAGTACAAGGAGTACACCCTGACCAACGAGATCAGTTCGGATATCTTCTTCTTCGGTAACCCGACGATGGCGCTGATTGATGTTTATCAACTCTGTCTGGATAACGCCTCCGTGCTCAAGCATGAGGACGGTACGTACCATTTCACAGCCTACCAGCTGATTGACGGTACGAACTATACCGTCCGTGACATTACCGGTCCCGGCCAGTATTTCATCGCTCCGCAGCGCGCCGTGGGTTTGATCGCTGATACCGAAGGAAAGTCCCTGACTATCAAGCTGGAACCGGACGCTCTGGTGGCACTGACGAGCGAAGGAACGATTGTCAATGATGCCTCTATCCGCGGAGGAGGAGCCGGCGCACCGGTCAGACGCGCAGCCAAAGCCGCGGCACCCGCAACCCGCAACTACCTCTACATATCCGCGGCTAACGAGACCACCGATGAGTGGGGCAACACCGTCAACAGCAAGGCGTACCTCACGCTCGGCGAGAGTGAGAACGCAACGCGCGGATACAAGCCGGGCGAAGATGCACTCAATATCTCCTCCGGTCTGAACTACTACAGTGACGGCTCGTTCTCCACACCGATCAGTATGTACACCATCGCCGACAACCGCGCGCTGATGTACGACATGCGCGACTCGATGAACATGGTACCGCTCGCGTTCACAACCCTGGATAGCCGGTACAGTATATCCAACTATACCCTGCTCTCCTTCGCTACCGAGGGTGATTGGAGTAAGCCGCTCTACCTCTACGACGCGCTCACGGGGGACAGCCTGTTGATCGTCAACGGTCTGAAAGTAAGCGTGGAAACGCCGCTGAACGACCAGATTCGTTATTATATCAACGGCGGTCATCGCACCGTCAGCCCCGAAGCCGTAGATCCGGGTATCGCGACCGGCATCGAGCTCATCAACGAAGAGCAAAATGACCAAATGGTATATATTTATGACGTCTTAGGACGCAAAGTAGCAACCTTACAAGAACACGACCTGATTTCTAATACCGTTTTGCCGACCGGAGTATATATCATCTCCCGCGGCGATAAAACGGAAAGGATGGTGATAAAATGAGAAAATTATTAGGTATTGTAGTTTGTTTATGGATAGTGGAGCGACTGTTAGCCGTGGAATACCGGCCGATAGGATTTAGCTCTACCTCCGCATACGCCGGCTCGCAGCGAAGCGAACAAATGGCGATGATGCCCCCCAGCCGCGTGCAGACATACGGCTCCATAAGCGCCATCAGCGCCGCGAACTTCACAGCCCTCAACAGCGAGGGAGGCGCATGCTATACCCCCACGGATATGGAGCGCCCGAAAGGCAGCGTCCGCAAAGGGCGTAGTGGAGGGAATGGTACCGGTATGTATGATTTCCGATCCCCCGTGGGTTCCACGCCGTGGATTCTGATTATCATGCTCGCCGTAGCCTACCTTGCGCTAACCTCCCATCGAGGTTCCAACGACACCCGGAAGTAATTTTTTTTGCACTCGCAAATCATAAATCAACAATGAAAAAGACTTTTCTATTTATCGCTGCAGCGAGCGTAATGCTCACTGCGTGCAAGGGCGGACAGAACGAGCCGACCCAACCTGAACAAGAACAGGAACAAGAACAAACCCAAACCGAACCCGCTAACGTAGCCGCACTCTTTGCTATGCCCGTCGTCTTCAACGGTACGTTTGTGGAAGTAACCAACGCCCTCATTACCGCCTCCCGCCAACAGCGCGCCGGAGCCCCTGCCGCACTGCGCGCCGGAGAGACCTATCCGCAGATCAGCTGGACCCCACAGGACGGTACATGGCCCATCGACCTCACCGTCAATTACGGCAAAGAAGCCGTCATCGGAACGGACGGACTGGAGCATTCCGGTGTGATGAAGATCCACGCTACCGGACTCTTCGAGACCCCGAACACAGTCCTCACACCGACCTTCACCGGTTTCTATGTTTATGGCACTACCCTCACGGGTACCCAGACTATCCAAAACACCGGTAAGAACAAAGCCGGTAACCTCGTCTTTGATGTCGTTACCAAGGACGGCAAACTGGGCGCCGGCAAGAACTTCATCTACTCCGAGCACACCTCCCGCGAACTCATCAAGGGCCTGGGCGAGAACGGCTTCATGGCTCCGGACGTGAAGACCCACACCTACTCCATCACCGGTACGATGAAGACCGTCAGCCAGATTGACACCATCCCCGGATGCGAGGTGCTGATCGACAACCTCCAACCGATGGTGATTGCCGTAGGCGACCTCTACCCGACCGACGGATTGCTCCACCTCACCCTCGATAAAGGAATGTCGCAGACCATGGAAGGATTCACCCTCTCAATCAGCAAGATGGATCTCACCTTCACCGGCAAGAACGAGCAAAACCAGTACGGCGCATCCTTCACCGCTACCGCTACCATGACCACACCCATGGGATCCACCGAGCAGAAGATCGCGGCTTCCTTCCTCCTCGACAAGAGCGGTATCATCCCCGGAAGCGTTCAGATGGAAGGGGTGGATATACCTGGAGAAAATGAAAAATGAAAAATGAAAAATGAAAAAACACCCGAGCTCATTGTGACTCGGGTGTTTTTGGTTAATCTTTCTTCTCTTCGCGCTTCGCCTTGTGGTCGAGCTTCTTACCCTGCTCGGGTTGGAAATCACCTTTGCGTCTCGGTTGCTCGCCCGGCTTGAACTCGCCTTTGTGCTTCGGACCGTGGTAGCGCAGAACGGCTCGTACCTGCTTCTCATTGAGGTCCTTCGCGAACTTGGCCTTGAACCGCTCGTTGAGCTTCTGCTTCTCGGCAACAAACTCGCGGTAGGTCTTAGCGAACTTCTCTGTTTGCGCGGAATCCAGATAAAGCTCCTCGCTGAGGTACTTGATATCCATCTCCACGCGCTGTTCCGGGGACAGCTTGCACTCCTTCTTCTCCTTTTTGCACTCGCCCTTCCGGGCCTTTACTTCCTGCGCACTCATGTTAGCCGCGAGGATGGCGCTAATCGCCAGAATCATAATCTTTTTCATACTCGTTTAATTGTTAATTGGTGTGAGTTCACCGGTTATTTGCAAATACCGTGCCAAAGTGGAAAATGAAGGAGGAAAGATGAAACTAATCGTGCCCTTGTGGCTAAGAAAAATGAAAGAATATTTGCATAAATGCAAAATTTGTTGTACCTTTGCACCCGGAAATGAACGAAAGTAAGATCATACGGCGTTTTCACAAGGCCTGCGCGGACTACGGTCTGATCGCAGACGGCGACCATATATTGATAGGGCTCAGCGGCGGCAAAGACAGCCTCGCGCTGGTGGAACTGTTAGGCAGACGGGCGAAGATCTACAAGCCCCGCTTCACCGTCACCGCCCTCCATGTACGCGTCAAAGAGCGTGCCTACCAGACGGACATGAGTTATCTGGAGAACTTCTGCAGGGAAGCCGGTGTACCCCTCCTCGTGAGGGATGTGGAGATCGGAGAATCCTACAGCGGTCTTACAGGCAAAGCCGGTCCTGCAAACCCCTGTTTCCTCTGCTCGTGGTACCGGCGGAAAGAACTCTTCAACGTGGCGCAGGAGATAGGCTGTAACAAGATTGCCCTCGGCCACCACCGCGACGATGTGGTGCAGACCCTCCTCATGAACCTCATCTATCAAGGTGCCGTCGCTGCCATGCCGCCCAAGCTGAAGATGGACAAGATGCCCATCGAACTCATCCGCCCCCTCTACCTCATCGACGAGGAAGACCTCATCGCCTACGCCTCGGAGCGCAACTACCGGAAACAAGTCAAACTATGCCCCTTCGAACACGTGTCCTCACGGGAGAAGGTCAAAGACCTGCTCGCACAGATCAAAGCCCTCAACCCCGAGGCCATGGACTCCATCTACGGGGCGATACATAATATCAAGGAGAACTATCTATGAGTAAGAAAATCGTTGTTTTCACGGGCGCCGGAGTGAGCGCCGAGAGTGGTCTGGGTACCTTCCGTGACTCGGACGGGTTATGGGAGAAATACCGCATCGAGGACGTCTGCACCCACGAGGCATGGCTCCGCAATCCGCAGCTCTGCGTCGATTTCTACAACGCCCGCCGCAAGGACACCTTGGCGGCGCAGCCCAACGCCGCACATATAGCGATCGCCAAGTTGCAGAAAGCGATTCCGGGTACGCGCATCATCACCCAGAATATAGATGACCTGCACGAGCGCGCAGGCGCTACCGATGTGGTGCACCTCCACGGCGAAATCACCAAACTGCGGTCCGAGAACAACGAGACCGCTACCGTACCCCTCCATGGCTGGGAGCAGCACTACGGTGACCGCCACCCCGACGGCTCGTTGCTCCGGCCCTATATCGTCTTCTTCGGCGAAGGAGTTCCCTATTTCGACGAAGCCTGCCGGATTGCCTCCGAGGCGGATATCATGGTCGTCGTCGGCACCAGCCTCAACGTCTATCCCGCCGCCTCCCTCATCCACTACGCACCCGCCAACTGCCCCATCTATTTCGTCGATCCCGGACAACCCGAGTTCGGCATGTGGGCGGACCGCATCACCCATATCCGCAAGAAAGCCACCGAAGGCGTCCCCGAACTGGTCGATAAACTAATTGCTGATTTGAGAATTTGAAGATTTCTTATCTCGGCAAAGCCTCGAACGATCGGCTGAAGCCGTATGGAAGATTTATGAATGCATTATATACCATTTTGTTACTATTAGCGTCGAACGTGTTTATGACGCTCGCGTGGTACGGCCACCTGAAGCTCCAGAACATGGGCTTCTTCTCCAACGCCACACCCCTTATTTTCGTGATCCTCCTCTCGTGGGGCATCGCTTTCTTTGAGTACTGCCTTCAGGTCCCCGCCAACCGCATGGGCTTCGAGGGCAACGGCGGACCCTTCACCCTCATGCAACTGAAGGTTATCCAGGAGGTCATCACCCTCGTGGTCTTCGTCCTCTTCTCCGCCCTGGCGTTCCACATGCCTCTCCGCTGGAACCATTTCGTAGCCTGCCTCTTCCTCATCGGAGCCGTCTATTTCGTCTTCGGTTTCAAGTAATCAGCCTTTATAAGCCCTTCGCCTATAACCTATAACCTATAACCTATAACCTATAACCTTTCGCCATTAGCCTTTATAATGCCCCGGCTCCCGCTTTTTTACGAAAAAATGAAAATTTTTTTGTATATATCAAAAATTCTTCGTACCTTTGTACCCGAAATCTACGTTGGAGGGGATATGTCTCTTCTATAGAGTGGATTTTAAGACATATTGATGGCGTTTATTGACGCTTTGTATTTGACGCGTTAAAAGCTTAGCACACTTTATAACACATCATCTCAAGTCAGAAGCAAAGTAACCAATAGATGCCTACGGGTATGACATTCATACTCGCCTGGTCATTTCGTTGACTGGCGTGTCGTCATATCGGCGTAGGTTTCATTGTTGTTTGTTTGACTTGAGGGGCGAGTGCTAAGGTCCTAACGCGTAGATGAGCAATAGCGAAATCTGCGCTTTTTTGTATATATATACGCACCCACGCGCACACAAACTTATTTATAATTACCCCAAAAACTATCATACGCTCATGACCAAGGGAGCCTTATACTACTCACCAACTTCAATTAACGCCCATTGAGGCATACCTGTACGTAACGGTAACGATCAATTTGAAAACATCTATATAATAAAACCAATCCCCGAAGGTGTAAGAGGGGAATATAACTTACTTATTTATGAAAAGAAAAATTCTACTTTTAGCAAGCGTGTTATGCGCACTAATTTCCATGAAGGCACCGGCCTATGCCGGCGAAGTAATTTCGGAATCGAATCAGCAAGTAACCTATACCGTTCGTCTGGATCCTAACTCTGTGGATTGGTCAAGCGCATATGCCTGTGTATGGACAGGCAGCACAAGCGCATCGCAAGCCTATTATACCTATACGGGAAGTACCGGTTATAATGCCACTCCTGTTATCTGGGCACAGCAGGCGCAGATAGACGAAGAAGGTTGGTTTACAGTGTCTTTCCAGATAGAAGAGAACACGCCTTATCATATGGGTTGGATGGAAAATACAAATAGCAATTATCCGGGTAGTAACTATATTCTCACTAATCAGACAGGTTCCATTTGTACGGAATTCAATAGCAATGGAAAACTTCAAACTACCACATGTAGAAACCTGCTCCCGGATGAGACGAACTCTTATACCGTCCATGTAGCAACAGCAGGGACTTTCGGACAGGTACTCGTACAGGCATTGGGAACCAAGACATGGACGGATGTGCTCGCACTCACCGTTACCGGCACGCTCAACGAGGCAGATATGCAATATCTCGGACGTATGACTAACCTGCAGATTTTGGATCTCTCCGGCACAGATATCACGAGCATCGGTGGATGCAAGGATTTGGCTAAATTATTAAAAGTCACACTGCCTGCTACCTGCATCGCAGTAAACGAAAATGCTTTCTATGGTTGCAAGCGGTTGAGTACTATCAACTTAGATAATATAGAATCCATAGGAAACTATGCGTTCTATCAGTGCCAAAATCTGTCCTCTCTAACGATGCCGAAAGTGCTCTCTGTAGGCAATTATGCTTTTGCGATGAGTAATGATTATTATTCGTCGTCTTATACTTCTATAATAGAGACCGTCACAATGCCGCTTGTGCAAACCATCGGTGACTATGCGTTTGATAATAATCAAAATCTGGCTTCCGTTACGATGCCATTGGTTAACACCGTAGGCCAATATGCGTTCTGTAACTGCTATGCCTTGACCCAAGTCGATTTATCGAATGTAACAAGTTTGGGAGAAAGCGCATTCTATATGTCTGAAACCAGCCAATACGTAAACGGGCAATATGTGTCTATCGGTGGTAATTTACGATCCGTCACGTTGTCCGACGAATTGGAAGTTATTCCTGGAGATTGCTTCAATGGCTGTGACAAACTTACCTCTCTTACCTTCCCGTCCGCGTTGAAGGAGATTGGTCAAGGAGCACTCCCGTATCTTACCAATGTGCAACTTCCCGACGGATTGCAGACGGTTGGCAGTGGCAATTTCCGTAATGCCACCTCTATTACCATTCCTGCTTCCGTAACCTCATGGGAATCGTTCTCGAATACGTGGACGGATGTGTATTGCTATGTAGTCTCCCCGCTCACTTTTAGCGTATTCAACACTTCCAATGCAGCTAACATGACCCTCCATGTTCCCGCAATCAGCATGGCTGCTTACCGACTCCATGACAACTGGTACCAGTTCGGACAGATCCTCCCGATTGAAGGCAATATCTCAGAATTGAATTTCAGCAGCGATTTCCTGCTCTCTACAACGGATGGAATTGCCGCCCAAGCGAATATGACCATTAACAGCGGCGCAGCATTAACCATGAGTGCAGACCAAGCTTTAGCGCTCGGCAGTTATGTACAAGAAATAGGTAGTGCTAACAGGCAATACAACAGTCAGTATAATAGTGGAAATTATACTTATTATTCCTACATGCCTTATACCGGCATGCTGCTTGCTAACTCGCCGATGACGGCAGATGTTGTGGGAGTATATTTAAGCGTACGTAAAAATCAGTGGAACTTCTTCTCACTTCCTTTTGATGTGAATATGTCAGATATCTTATGTAAATCTTCATATCAATGGGTCATCCGCGAGTATTCGGGCGCTAACCGTGCGTCCGGCAACGGCGAGACATGGAATAATGTACCTGCCAATGGCGTGCTTCATGCTTACAATGGATACATCATATATATGACTGATGATAGCAATTAT
Source organism: Paludibacteraceae bacterium (assembly GCA_905233255.1). Lineage (GTDB taxonomy): Bacteria > Bacteroidota > Bacteroidia > Bacteroidales > Paludibacteraceae > Colicola. Next base: position 6,450 of record CAJOCN010000035.1, on the reverse strand, counting down.
ACATATTATACTTTTGGTATGCCTGCAGCCAACAACGCTAACAAACAAAACATCTTTGCTACCAACGATGTAGATGTGCCCCTGACGGAGTACTCCGCCGAGTTCCCGCAGAACCGCAGTTGGAACTTGGTAGGCAACCCCTATCCATGTTCGTTCGACATTCAACAGATGGACTTCGAAGCACCTATCACTACGTGGAACGGCAACGGCTATACCGCCTATTCGCCTCTGGATGACAACTACATGCTTCGTCCTGCCGAAGGTTTCTTCGTACAGGCTCCGCAGGGTACAACGGCAATCACGTTCCATAAAGAAGGTCGTTCCGCTGCTAACAAACAAGAAGTTTCCCAAGAGGAATACAATAATAACCGTTATTACGCTCCGAGATGTGCCAAAGCGCAAGCACAAACCTCAACCCGCAAAGTATTTAACTTCACTCTCTCCAATGCGGATTATTCCGACCGTGCCCGTCTGGTGCTGAACGAGAATGCTTCTGCGGATTACGAACTGAATCGCGATGCTGCCAAAATGCTCTCGACCGACAAGACCGTTCCGCAGCTCTATCTCTCCGACAACGGCATCCGTTATGCCATCAACGAGCGTCCCGAAGGAACAGGTGTTTTCTACATGAGTGCGTTCTTCGGTAAGAGTGGCGAATACACGATTCAGTTGCAAAGTGACGAAGCACAAAGTACAAGCATCATTCTGACCGACACCCAAACCAATGTAGCAACCGATTTGACGGAAGGCGGTTATACCTTCACTACCGAAGGCGGTACGTTTGACAACCGCTTCGTTGTCTCCTTTGTTGCTAAGATGCCGACAGGAGTTGGACAAGTACCAAGTGACCAAGTACAATGTACAAAAATGCTCCGTGACGGACAGTTGATTATTATCCGCAACGGCATAGAGTATAATGTGAATGGTCAAATGACCAAATAAATGGTAAATGACTAAATCGTAAATGTCATGAAACGAATATATCTATCCATAGTCGCTTTGTGCGTGTGGGCTTTTAGCCTGCATGCGCAAAACGGCGAGTTTGATCCCACGAACCCGGGAGACCCGATGCCCTACTATGCGCTGACGGTCCATGTCTCTCCTTCTGCCGGAGGTACGGCGAACATCACACGTACCATGGTGGCGAAAGGACAACAAGTCTCCCTGCGTATCGCCCCCGCCAAAGACTTCAAACTATCGCAATGGGTCTGCGGTGACAGTGTGTTAGGAACAGAAACCTATCAGTATTTCACCATGCCCGCGCGCAATGTAGTTATTACAGCACAGATGGTGTATGAACCCGAAGCATTCAATCCCGCATCCCCGGAAGACCCGCAAGGACAGGGAGAGGTGATCAGAAAACATCAGGTTACGGTCTATACCTCGCCCTCTGTCGGTGGCTCTGTCAACCGCTCGTCGCTCTACATGCAGGAAGGCTCACAAGAACGCATCTATGCTTATCCGAATGCCGGATATGAGTTCGTAGGGTGGATGCAAAACAATACTTTATTCTCAAGCCGTAATCCGCTTCTTATCGAAATGGCAGAAAGAGATTTGGACTATACCGCTGTCTTTTCTTTTAATCCGGAGTCTCCAGCTGATCCCAATGCAAATAGTTGGGATTCTTCTACAGGTACGCTTTTAGTAGATAGGTTTACGGCTGGAAGATTGAGTAGTACAATTCGCAACTTACTCGGAGATTATAGCTATACGCTTGTACAATCAGTTACAATTATCGGACAAATAACCGATGGAGATATCGGGGTATTCCAAAATATGTCATCATGTGGCCATATAGATATAAGCCGGACCAATGGAATAAGTACTATCCCCCAATGGGCTTTTGCTAATCTAACTTCGCTCCATACTCTTATTTTGCCGTCATCTATTGAACTGATAGAGGAGAATGCATTCTATGGTAGTACTGCTATCAGAGAATTGGTCCTTTGTGCAACTGTCCCTCCCGATGTGGAAGATAATGCTTTGGATGATTTGGCTTCTACTATAACTGTCAGAGTTCCGGCATCAGCCCTGAACTTATATAGCCAGTCTCCTCTTTGGAGCCGTTTTAATCTGGTTGCCATGGATGCGCAAACACTGACCGTCGCACTTCCGCAGGATGCGCAAAACGGACGGTATAAAAATACATCGTTGGAACTGGTCAATCTCCAAAGCGGTCAGACTCAACGCTATCTTATTACTGACAGGACGGAATACACTTTCCTGAATCTATTCCAAAACAGCAACTATTCATTGTCTGTCAAGAATAGCAGGGGAATGGTATTAGGTACAATAGACAATATCATTATTGAAGACCAAGACCTTTCTTTGGCGTTCGATAGCCTTTTAATGCCTCAAACTCTGACTTTAAAAATTGTCACCCCGGAAGGCGGAGATATTACCCCGTCAGCCACTATAACATGGTTGGATGAAAAAGGCAATTATTTACAGAAAGGAGCAGTCTTAACTAATGTTATAGAAGGAGTGGAAGTATATTATACCATTGATTTGGAGGCAAAATATAACTCAATCTATGAAGAATTACCCAAAGAGTCTGTTGTGGTAAATAGTGAGCAAAAAGTGAAAGAAATACAACTGACCAAACGTCAATCAATCATATTGTCCGGTAAGGTCGTTTCTTCTACTTCTCTTTCACCTGTCAAAGGGGTGTATGTGTCCATAGCTCAATCGCTGAAAGGCAAAAATACCAATGTCTATTTCGCAGAGACAGATAATGAAGGCAATTTTTCCGTAGAGGTATTAAATGCTAATACTACGCTCTATTTTACAGAGAATAGTTATCTCAAGCACACGCTCGTTATTGATACTACGCAATTAGGGGATCTCGGTACCATAAAGATACAACCGTTAACCGGAACCGTACTTTATGTTATACCTCAATATACAGAAAGTGTTTTACGGGGAAACGAGCAGGAAGTAACGGACTATTACGCGGATTACGCGAATGTGGATTTCTCTGTCTATAATGTGACCCAACAGAAATCTATGCAAGCAGTCGTTAAATATCCTATTCTTACATTGCCGGAAAAAATAGCATTGGGAGATTCGATTACGGTCACGGCTACTTCACGTAATCATAAGTTCTACCCCTCGACTGTCGGGACACGAATAGATAGTTCCCTTTATGCACGAGTTAATATCCCGATAACTCAATTAGGTGCTATATACGCAACATATCAGCAAGCAGATGTAGATGAGGTCGCTGCACTATTGTTTGACAATCAAGGTAATTTGGTCCAGAAGAAGATATTCAACGGAAGTCAAGAGGTTACATTCGATTATTTAGACGATGGCAATTATACGGTTGTGTGTCTTGAAAATCTCAGACCGTTTAGTGGCATATCTCGTTTAAGTGAGTTTAGTACATCACCCCTCATAGCGGGTAACGATTATTTGCAAAATACCATAACGGTTAGTCAAGGTTGGATTTCCGGTATGCAGTTTGATAGCATATCTGCCATAGACCGTGCATTGCTTTACGGGGGGACGAATATGCGTTTCACCTCCTCTTCCACCCAAGTCATTGTTGGTAATTATGTAACGCTTAAAGCTCAAATAGACTTTAAGCACAATAGTTTAAATGATATTTCAGATGTTCGTTTGGTGTTTGATTTGCCGGAGAGTACTGAGTTTGTAAATGGTTCAGTAATGGTTGGTGGAAAGGTGTGCAATAACTACACGCTCTCTAATGGTCGTTTAATTGTTCCAATACAAAATACAAACCAACAGATAGCATTTTGTGTTACCCCTCTTCAAGAGAGAGTCTATACCCCTTGCGCTTATGCACAATTCAAAGTGTCAAATGCCGATTTGCAAATTCCGATTGCATCAACTTATTATGAGGTAAAGGGACTTACGTTGAATGTGCCCAATGTTTTTGCTTCAAAAACAATAAAAGCAGGTGGAACAGCAATCCCAAACTCAACCGTGGAAGTGTATGCAGATGATGAGTTGATTGGCACTGCTCAATCTCTTGGAAATGGTAATTGGTCTGCTGATTGTACTTTCAATAACCCTGCCAATCTATCCATAATGAAGGTATATGCTTCTGCAGTAGATAAAAATGGGGTTAAACATGTATCTGAAACCTATAATTGCCAGTATAATCAAGATGCTATTGAGATTAGCAAGGTGACGATGACAAATACTGCACATGGTTCCATGGATTTGACTCCCTTGGATTATGTTACTGTATTTGATTTTATGAATCCGAGCCATAAAAACAAGGACTATTGGTATTGGCCAAATTATCCATTGTTTACTTTTGATATTGATTTCACTTCAAATGATACGACAAAAATATCGGATGTGGTGTTATATGTTAAAACCTCTGATGGTAACTGGACTTCTTTACTGGCAAATTATGACGCAACTAAAGGAAAATGGGTGGCAAGTGGAGATTTTAATACGGATTATAGTTACGCATTGCCTGCTAATGTCGCTGTAGATTTTCAGCAAAAGATAGAGTGTAAGGTTGACGGAAAGAGCGTGCAAGAAGCATATAATATGGTTAATGAGATACAAAATGATACCACAGAAATAATATACAAGTATCAAATGCCGGATAGCGTCCAGCAAGAAATTGATATATGGCTAAGTTCATTAGACGATATGTCTGTAGAGCAATTTGAAACATTCCTTAATCTTTGGATAGCAGAAACAGACTCTATAATAGAGACATACAAATCAGAGAATGACATTTTTGAACAAGGCATACAACAAATGTCAATTTATCGCAAGGATACAATATATATAGAATCGACCAATACTATGTTAATTCAAGAAGTTACAGAGGCGAATGGTTATTCAGAACAATGGTTAACAGACAATATGTATAGTCAAATATTTACAACGACAGGAGATATTATATATGAGAAAGAAACATACGAACTACACGAAAGGGTTGACTTGACAAATAATATTGTTTTTAGAACTATTTATCAATTTGGGCAACTTAGTTCCGATATTAACAACCAATCACCGCAAAAGAAAATGCCATTGGCATCTGTCGGAGAAATAGCCAGCTCATCATTTGAGGATGTTCGAAATGAAGTTCTTGGAAGTCAAGAAATATGGAGAGCAGCTCAAAGAACATTAGATAAAGAAAATGCTGCGAAACTTGCAAATTTGGAAGAACGAGCAGAAAAGGCAAATAAATTAGCGGAAAAATATGCGGAACGCAGTAAAAATCCAATAGGACTTTCTGATATAAATAAATATGGTAATCCTGAAAATCAAAATGCACTAAATCAGCAAGTAGAGAAAATCTCAAAAGAGCAAAATAGGTTCTACAAATATGCCGACAGAAGTGCGCAAGTGTTCAAAAGAGCTTTTCAAGCTTTTGATTGGATAGAGTATGGTATAGATACTCGAATGAGGTATAAGTTACTTGAGGATATTGAAAGCATTGATTGCGATGCCCCTGAATATTCAAATAGACTTCAAGAACTCAATAATCAGAGAGATGAAATTCTAAACGACATTCGTAAGCATGCTGCTTTGCAAGGATTAAGGAAAATAGGCTATCTGGCTGTTGAGACTCCTTTACAAGCAGGTGCATTAGCCGTGACTGGAGCAACAGGAGGTGCTGCCATTATGGTAGAATTAAGTGTTACTGCAATTTCGGCAGCAGTTATATCTAAAATAGAAAGTGTCTGTGAAGATGGTTACAATAATCAGTTACAAGATAAAACGCTTAAGCTGAGTAATCAGATCAGTAAACTTAATCACGATTGTAATCCAGACAAGGATAGACCAGAAAAAGACCCCAAAGGAAAGAAATCTGGCAATTCGGATGTGGGACATGTGCTTGATCCTGCTGGGTTTGTATATGAGGGAGTTGAACAAAATCGCGTAGAAGGTGTTACTGCAACTATCTACTACAAGGACACAGTTCGCAATGAATTTGGAGAAATCGCAGAAGCGGAGATAGTATGGGATGCATCCGAGTTTGAGCAAGAGAACCCGCTTTATACAGATGCAAACGGTGAATACCAATGGTTTGTTCCCCAGGGACTCTGGCAAGTGCGGTTTGAAAAGGACGGGTATGAGCCGACGCAGAGCGAGTGGCTACCCGTGCCGCCGCCGCAACTGGAGGTCAATATCCCGATCGTACAGCTTCGTCAGCCGGAAGTAGCGAACGCCATCGCCCACAAGGATGCTATCGACATCACTTTTGACAAATACATGATGCCGTCGCTGCTCAATACGGACAATATCTTCGTTACCGCCAATGACCAGACGATTGCCGGAACGATAGTGATGCTGGACGAGCAGCACCCGTATGAAAACACGGAGACTTCCTATGCTTCGAAGGTGCGCTTTGTGCCTGCTGCGCCGTTCACGGCTTCCGAGATCACACTGACCGTCAGCACCCGTGTACACAGCTATGCCGATGTGCCGCTGGCACAGACCTTCCAGCAGATCTTC
>CAJOCN010000034.1 GCA_905233255.1 Paludibacteraceae bacterium | reverse complement strand
ACCGCGTAGCGGCTACCGAGAGCAAAGACTGCAACCGCATCTACCTGCGCGAGGCACCCGCACGCCGCACGCACTTCAGCTCCAAGGAGCTTGCTCTCCACACCCGTTTCACCGAGGTGGCAGCGATGGTGAAGACCCGCGCCAAGGACCTCATGAAGGTCACCGAGGATCAGGAGAACTTCGCTGCTCAGCTGAACACCTCCGGCGGCAAACGCACCATGCGTGCCTACTTATGGAAAGTTTGTGGTGCTGAGTACGATGCTCAGCACAACGGTTAAACTTTCCATGGGGTCCCCGAGGATTTTTAATCCTTGGGGAGAGCGGAGCTGCCCCGAGTATTTACTACCTGAACGGAGTTTAGGTACTTATACGAGGGGTTAGCCCGCGACGGAAGGTTTGTGGCGCTGAGTACGATGCTCAGCACAACGGTTAATCGGAAGGCACCCTTCGGGGTGCTTTTTTTTATGAAAAAATGCGTGCGCGCTTGCGTATGTCAGAAAAAAGCAGTAATTTTGCAGCGCAAAACCGTTAAAGCGTTAAACCGTTAATCCGTTAAAGCGTTGAACCGTTAATCCGTTATGTCCAAACAACCGGCAATAGTGATTCCCGAGGGGTGTGAGCGCGTGCTGCTGCATGCGTGCTGTGCGCCGTGCTCGAGTGCGATCGTCGAGTGGCTGTTGGCACACGGCGTGGAGCCGGTGATCTACTACTACAACCCGAACATCTACCCGTACGAGGAATACGAGAAACGCAAGAACGAGAGCAAGCGGCACGCGGAGAGTTTGGGGATAAAGTGGATAGAGGACAATTCACAATTCACAATTCTTAGCCCACAAGGGGCACGATTATTTCACAATTCACAATGTACAAATTACGAATCAGCGCACGAGGCATGGCTGGAGGCGGTGAAGGGATTGGAGAACGAGCCGGAACGAGGCAAACGCTGCGCGGCATGTTTCTACCACCGGCTGCAGGCGACCGCCCGGAAAGCAGAGGAGTTGGGGATCCCGTTCTTCGCGACGACATTGGCTTCGTCACGGTGGAAGAACCTGGAACAGATCAATGCCGCCGGGCGAGAGGCGGAGGAAGAGGCAATTCACAATTCACAATGCACAATGCACAATGCACAATTCTGGGCGCAGAACTGGCGGAAAGACGGGTTGCAGGAGCGGAGGAACGAGCTGCTGAAAGAATACGGGTTCTATAACCAGACGTACTGCGGATGCGAGTTCTCGCGACGCGAGAGGTGAAAGGTGAAAGGTGAAAGGTGAAGGGTGAAAGGCGATGAATAGTTTAGGAATCATAGCGTTGGTGTTGGGTGCCATACTGGTAGTACCGATGGTGTGCCACAAGATCCGGATCCCGAGTATCGTCGGGTTTATCTTGGTGGGTGTGCTGGTCGGTCCTTACGGGCTGGACATCATCAGCAGTGGCAGTACTATTCAGAGTCTGGGTAAGATCGGAATGCTCTATATCATGCTGCAGGCGGGTATCGAGGTGGACGTCAATGATTTCAGGCAGCAACGCACCCACGCGGTCATATTCGGTATATACTCTTTTCTGCTGCCATTCCTGTTAGGTCTGCTGACGAGCCGGCTGTTGGGTTACGGCTGGGTGACGAGTGCGCTGCTCGGCGCCATGTACGGCAGCCACACGCTGATGACCTACCCCATTGTGAGCCGTTACGGCGTGCAGAAGAACGCGGCGGTGAACATCGCCATCGGAGGCACCATGCTGACGATCACGCTCTCGCTGTTAGTATTGGCTTTTCTACGCAGTAATTATGTCTATACGGGCCAACTGAGTGCATGGGGACTGATCGGGCGGATTGTGCTGACCTTCGGGGTAATGTTGTTTGCGTTCCCGTGGATTGCCAAACGTTTCTTCAAGCGGAGCACCGACCCGACGAGCGGATTCCTGGTAGTGATGACGATGATGGTTCTGTCTGCGCTGTTAGCCGACTGGGCAGGTCTGGAAGGTATCTTAGGCGCGTTCATGTGCGGCGTGGCGCTCAATAAGTTGGTACCGAACCTGAGCCCCGTCATGGGCAGGATTAATTTTGTAGGAAACACGATCTTCGTGCCGCTGTTCCTGATCGGCGTGGGAATGATGATCGACGTGCGGCTGCTATGGGCAGGTTGGGCGACGATGATCATCGCCGTGGTAATGATCGGTACGAAGTTAGCGGGCAAATGGTGTGCGGCGTGGCTGGCGCAACGGAGTTTCGGGTTACAGGCCGTGGAGCGGCAGTTGATGTTCGGTCTGACGCACGCTACCGCCGCCGGCACGTTAGCTATAGTGACGATCGGTTATGAGACGGGGATCTTCGATGCGGAGATCCTGAACGCCGCGGTGGTGATGATCCTGGTGCTTTGCACGACGGCTTCGTTCATGACCGAGTACGCCGCCAAGCAGTTGGCGCTACAGGAAGAGGCGCGGCTGGAGGCGGAGAAGACGGACAACAGCTGGCAGCTGATGACGGTGGGTGAGAACCGGCATTTCGAGTTGAAGGAACTGAGCGAATTGGCAGAGCTGCACGAGGCGGAGTTCGCGAGCGAGGAGGACTGGAGCGAGGCAACCCAACTGATTAACAAACAGCGCCGCGCGTCTATCGTCTATCACCCCGCACAACCCATCAACACCATCTCCCGGATCCTGGTAGCCGTACCCCGCTACGCGGAGAAAGAGCACGATTTTATCACGTGCTTCGGTCTGATCCGCCGGCTGAGCAGCCAAATAGGCGCCAAGGTAGTGTTCTTCACCAACGAAGACACGCAGCGCGTGCTGCAGGCTTTCTGCCGCCGCAAAGGCAAGTACCTGCGGGCGTCGTACCGGGAGATGGAGGACTGGGAGGATTCGCTGATGGTAGCCAAACAGATGGGACCGGACGACTTGATCGTCTTCATCAACGCACGCCCCTCCACCCCATCCTACAACCCGCTGTTTGAGCAGGTGCCGGAGATGTTGGGTAAGTTCTTTGCGGACCATAGTTACATGATCGTTTACCCCGAGCAGGAGACAGGCGCCGAGACGCCGGACATCCTCTCCGGCGACACGCCGCAGGCAAGTAAGACGTGGAAAATCGTCAGTCGGCTGAAACAGAGGATCTTATCTTTTCAACAAAGATGACCCATAAGCCGAACATCATTCCGTAAAACAGATATTTGAAGATGTAGTCATGCAGGATCGGGAACCAGTCAGGATGGTGCTCGACGCATAGCGTAATGATAAAAATACGCAGGATATTAAAGGCGTAGCAACAGATCCATCCCAAAGGGATGTACCAGAGCTTCGCTATTTGGAATTTGAAGATTTGAAGATTGGAAGATTGGAAGATTGGACGGACGGTAGCGATGAGCCAGAACCAGATAAACGCCTGCTTGAGACCCGTGCAGCCCCAGATAATGGCAGAGCCCGAACCGGACTCAAAACGAATCACATGTTCCCCGTACATATACGCTGTGTCGCGGAAGAGCGACACCAGTTCGTACACCACCCGCGCGATGTGGGCGGACATGAACTCAAAAGGCGCCGTGACATCCAACCCGAACCACGTAACGACCTCTCCGTCCTCATCACCGTTCATGGTCCATTTCCAGAAGAAATTCGCTGCAAAGAGAGTGATGACGAAGATGATGACGTCCCGGTAGGGTTTGAAGATTTGAAGATTTGAAGATTTCTTATCTCGGCAAAGCTTCGAACGATCGGCTGAAGCCGTATGGAAAATTTGAAGATCCATTATATTTGCGTCTTAGCGAAAGGCACCTCGTCGATGGCACAGAAATCGCGGTCGAGGTACTTGAAATAGCCCGCCTGGCAGACCATAGCGGCATTGTCCGTCGTGAAGGAGAAAGGCGGAATGAAAACCGACCAGCGGTACTTCTTGCCGTAATCAACAAAAGCCTGCCTAAGGGCGCTGTTCGCCGACACACCGCCGGCTACCGCCACTTGGTTGATCTTGAGGTCGGAAGCCGCTTTCTTGAGTTTGCGCATGAGGATATCCACGACCGTAGCCTGTAGCGAGGCGCACATGTCTTCGCGCAGGTTCGGGATCTTCTCTGCCAGTTCGTCAATCGTCTCCACTCCGTACTCCTTCAGCAGGTCGCGAAGGGTATAGAGGAACGACGTCTTGAGCCCCGAGAACGAGTAGTCGTAGGCGGGGATATTGGGTTTGGCGAACGGGTATTTGGCGGGGTCGCCGAGTTTGGCGAGTTTGTCTATCCACGGTCCGCCGGGGTACGGCAGTCCGAGCACCTTGGCGCACTTGTCGAACGCCTCTCCGGCGGCGTCATCAATGGTCTGACCGATGATCTCCATGTTATTGTACGCCTTGACGAGCACAATCTGGCTGTTACCGCCCGAGACGAGCAGACAAAGGAAGGGGAAAGAAGGGTGCCGTATAGGCACGCCCTGCAGCGACGGGGTCTGAGCAATCAGCTCCGCCGACGGCTCCACGAAATGTGCCAACACATGCCCCTGGAGGTGGTTCACGTCAATAAGCGGCACGCCGAGGGCGAGCGCCAAGCCTTTGGCAAACGAAGTGCCGACCAGCAGCGATCCCAATAATCCCGGGCCGCGGGTGAAAGCGATCGCAGAGATCTGCTCCTTGGTCACTCCGGCACGTTTGAGCGCAGTGTCCACCACCGGCAGTATATTCTGCTGGTGCGCGCGGCTGGCTAACTCAGGCACCACGCCTCCATACTCCTCATGCACCTTCTGGCTCGCAATCACATTGCTGCGCAGGGTGCCATCTACAATGACTGCCGACGAAGTATCGTCGCAGCTCGACTCAATAGCTAATATAACGTTCATTTTTTCCAAATCGGCTACAAAATTACAAAAAATAATTCACAATTCACAATTCACAATTAAAAATTGCACAAAAAGCACACTATTTAGTAAAAAAAAGCGTGCGCGCTTGCGTATATGAAAAAAAATTAGTAACTTTGCGCGCTTTTTGGAAATATAGATCATGTATATTTATTTTTTATTGATAAGGATCGCGGCGCTGTGCGGGCACAAGAAGGCTCAGATGCTGGTAAAGGGTCAGCGCGAAACTCTCAAGCAGCGTACAACGGAGCTGAACGCTCTCCGCGGATGCGTGTGGTTTCACGCCGCATCGGTTGGTGAGTTTGAGCAGGCACGGCCGATGATCGAGCGTCTCAAGCGCGAGCACCCGGAGAAGAAGATCGTCGTCACGTTCTTCTCTCCCTCGGGCTACGAGATGCGCAAGAACTATAATCTGGCGGACGGTGTGTTCTACCTGCCTTTCGCCACACGCTCCAACGCAAAGCGGTTCATCGAGGCATTGCGTCCGTCGATGGCTATTTTCGTGAAGTACGAGTTCTGGCCGGCGTATCTGAAGGAACTTAAGAAACGGAGCATCCCCACCTATTGTATCTCTGCTATCTTCCGTCCGAAGCAACGGTTCTTCCGCTGGTACGGCGGTGCGTCGCGTAAGTTGCTAAAATGTTTCACGCATATTTACGTGCAGGACGAGAGGTCGGAGAAATTGCTGAAAGATCATGGGATTAGTTCCTGCTCGGTAGCGGGCGACACGCGTTTTGACAGAGTGGTGAACAATTCACAATGCACAATGCACAATGCACAATTCACTGAGGAACTGGGGTTGATTGAGCGATTCGTGGAGGGTTGCGAGCGCGTGGTGGTAGCCGGCAGTACGTGGCCGGAGGACGAGAAGTTGCTGGAAGCTTATATACAAGTACAAAGGGACGATGTACAATGCACAATGCACAATGCACAATGCACAAAGGGGCAATGCAAGCTGATTCTCGTGCCGCATGAGATAGACGAGGCGCATCTGCATTTCATCTTCAATCTGTTCCAGGGTCGTTATGTACGCTACACGCGGGCTACGGCGACAGCCCTGATCCATGCGGATGTACTGATTATTGACACAATGGGTCTGCTGAGCACGATCTACCGCTATGGCCACGCAGCGTACGTGGGCGGCGGTTTTGGCGAGGGCATCCACAACACGATCGAGCCGGCAGCGTTCGGCAGGCCGGTAGTGTTCGGTCCTAACTACCACCATTTCCGCGAGGCGCAAGGGCTGATCGACGCCGGTGCAGGAAAGAGCGTGAAGAACTACCGCGAGTTAGCCGCAGCGATGGATTACGCGCTGGATAACCACCGCGAGTTAGGCGACAAGGCGTACCAATACGTAGCCTCCGAGATCGGAGCAACGGAGAAAATCTATCAAGACCTATTCGGTCATTCGTAATTTGTAATTCGTAATTTAGTATTGATTATGGCACAAAAACCAAGCATACCAAAAGGCACGCGCGACTTCGGTCAAGTAGAGATGGCGCGGCGGAATTATATCTTCGACACCATTAAGGGTGTGTTCTCGCTGTATGGATTCCAGCAGATTGAGACCCCGGCAATGGAGAACATCGGTACCCTGATGGGTAAGTACGGCGAGGAGGGCGACAAGCTGCTCTTCCGTATTCAGAACAGCGGCGAGAAAGCAGCATTGGCTCCGGAGAAAGGACTGCGATACGACCTGACTGTTCCTTTCGCGCGCTACGTGGTCCAACACCGCGAGGAACTGAGTTTTCCGTTCAAGCGGTTCCAGATCCAGCCTGTATGGCGTGCGGACCGACCGCAGAAAGGTCGTTACCGCGAGTTCTACCAGTGCGACGTGGACGTGATCGGCAGCGACAGTCTCATTGGCGAGTTGGAGTTGATCCAGATCGTGGAGGAAGTCTATCGACGGTTGGGTATCAACGTGTGCCTGCACATCAACAACCGTAAGATCCTTGCCGGCATTGCCGAGGTAATCGGTGCGCCGGATAAGATAGTAGATATCACGGTAGCGATCGACAAACTGGACAAGATCGGCGTGGAGGCAGTGAACGACGAACTGCGTGAGCGCGGACTGAACGAGGAACAGGTAGAGGCGTTGCAGCCGATATTGAAGCAGGAGTCAGGAATCAGGAATCAAGACAAGTTAGCCTCGTTGAAAGAATTTCTGGCTTCCAGCGAGACCGGTCTCAAAGGAATCGCGGAGATGGAGGAGATCTTTAGGTTAGTCGAAAGTACAAAGACCGCTTCGCTCAAAGAAGAAAGCCGTTTCTCCATTGAGTTAGACCTCTGTCTGGCACGCGGACTGAACTACTACACGGGTGCCATCTTCGAGGTGAAGGCATTGGACGCACAGATCGGTTCCATCACCGGCGGCGGCAGGTACGACAACCTGACGGGTATCTTCGGTCTGCCGGGTGTGTCGGGCGTGGGAATCTCCTTCGGTGCGGACCGTATATACGATGTACTGACGGAGCTCGACCTCTTCCCCAAAGCCCTGCAATCGACGACGCAGGTACTCTTTGCGACCTTCGGACAGGAGGAGTTACGGTACGCGCTCACTTGGGCGAAAGAGTTGCGTGCACAGGGCATAGCGGTAGAGGTGTACCCCGAGCCGACGAAGATGAAGAAACAGATGGGTTACGCCGACAGCAAGCAGATACCGTTCGTGGCCATCGTCGGCGGCGACGAGATGGCGCAGCACAAAGTGATGCTCAAGAACATGAGCACCGGCGAGCAGCAGTTGATGGAGCTCGGGGAGCTCGTTAAGGCGTTAAAGAGTTAAACTGTTACATTGTTATGGCAGATACGAATAAAGATTTCGATAGAGTGACCGCCAAGTGCCGCGCGATCTTCGTGGAAAAGATGCAGGACTACGGTCCGTCGTGGCGGATATTCCGTCTGCACGGCATCACCGACCAGCTCTATATCAAGGTGTGCAACATACGCCAGGTGCAGACGACGGGCGTGAGTCTCGTGGGTGACGACATAGAGGGTAACCTGCGCGCGATAGTCAATTACGGCGTTACCGCCATTATTCAGTCGCGTCACGGGTACGCGGACTCCATAGACATGACGCGCGAACGCGCTACGGAGCTCTACGACGAGATTTTGCATGAGTCCAAGGAACTGATGATGCGCAAGAACCACGACTACGGCGAGGCGTGGCGTGAGATGTCGAAAGAAGGCATCATCGACATGATCCTGGCGAAGATCATCCGCATCAAGACCATCCTCAACAACGGCGGCAAGACGATTGCGTCCGAAGGCGTGGAGGGCAATTATTTCGACATCATCAATTACGCTATATTTGATCTGATTCATTATGAAGAATAGACCGCTTTGCTCAAAGTAGAAAGTAGAAAGACAAAAGACCGTTATGAAAAATAAAGGAATACATATTATTGGAAGCACAGCGCGCACGCTGTTAGCGGTGACGTTCATCTTCTCGGGTTTTGTAAAAGCGGTTGATCCACTGGGCACCGTATATAAGATCGAAGACTACCTGAAGGCTTTCGGCGGGTTCTTCACGGACTTGATTCCGTTAGCCGAGTTCGGCGCCATCGTATTGATCTCCGCGGAGTTGATCTTAGGCGTGTGTCTATTATTGAACGTACGCACGCAATGGACGAGTTGGCTCTCGCTGGTGTTCTATCTGGTGATGACGCCGCTGACGCTCTGGATTGCGCTGACCAACCCGGTATCCGACTGCGGGTGTTTCGGCGATGCGTTAGTGCTGACCAACTGGCAAACATTCTGGAAGAACGTCGTGCTGCTCTCGCTGGTGGTAGTGCTGCTCGTTTGCCGCAAAACTATCCCGCAGACCTTCACATGGCAGGCTGAGTTAGGTATCGCTCTCATCACATTCTTTGCCGGTTTCGGACTAATGGAATATACTTATCTCCACCTGCCGCTGATAGATTTCCGTCCGTACAAAATCGGTAACAATATTCCCGAACTGATGGCTATTCCCGACGACGCCGAGCCGGATTTGTATGAGACCACGCTAATCTACGAGAAAGACGGCGTGCAGCAGGAGTTCACTCTGGAGAACTACCCGAAGGGCGATCCCGATTGGCAGTTCGTGGATCAACGCTCCGTGCTCGTCAAGAAAGGTTACGAGCCGCCCATCCACGATTTCGAAATACTGACGATGGAGTTTGAGGACATTACGTATGATATATTGGAGTCCGAGGAGCCGGTAACGCTCGTAGCGATGTATGACCTCCAAAAAACCGACCGCAAGCAGATAGACAAGGTGAAGGAGATCATGGAGGATAGTGAGCATTGCTACCTCCTGACCGGATCGGGCGAAGAGGAGATCGAGAATTTCTGTATCGAACACGGCATTGACGAGAACGCCTTCTGCACCATCGATCCCGTGACGCTGAAGACCATCGTTCGCGCCAACCCGGGTGTGTTCGTCGTACAGAACGGCACGATTATTGATAAGTACAATGTGAGAAACAGATAATTATTGAACGCAAATATTGAAAGAACAATGAGAAAGATTTTTGTAGGAATGATTGCCCTTCTGGCGTCGACGATGACGCTATGGGCAGAGCGCGTGAGTGAGGCAGATGCCGCGCTCGTAGCGAACAATTTCATGAACGTATCACCGGCAACGACGGGCGGAGCACAACAGGTTGCCGCTCCCGTTAAGCGAATGGTACGCAAAGCGGTAAACACTACTACGGCAGAGCCGCAGTATTATCTCTACGAGAACGCCGATGGCGAGGGATGGGTCATCATTGCTGCCAACGATGCAGTGACTCCGGTTCTGGCGTATTCGGAGACAGGCCATTTCCGCACAGATAATATGCCGTCTAATATCCGTCATTGGATGGGTCTGTATGACCGGTTTATCACTAAGATCGGAGCCGATGGCGTGGTGGCCGGCGAGGAGGCGAAAGCGGAATGGGACGGCCTCCGTAAGTCTGTACGAAAGGCCAAAGCAGCAACCGTTGTAAGCCCGCTCATTGAGACTAAATGGGATCAAGGTTCACCGTACAATAACCTCTGCCCGGGAACCGGCTCCGACAAAGCTTACACCGGCTGCGTTGCTACTGCGATGGCTCAGATTATGAACTACTGGAAATGGCCGGTAAATGGTACCGGCAGTCACTCCTACAAACCCCTCGATCCCAATAGTGACTGGGGAGCAAGTTCAAAACGGTACACGAGCACCCTCTCGGCGAACTTCGGCAACACCACTTACGATTGGGCTAATATGCGGAATAAATATACATACATAAGCAGATTCACCAAACAATATATGGAATACGCCACTGTCACAGACGATGAGAAAGCAGCCGTTGCTACTCTCATGTACCACGTCGGCGTAGCCTGCGAAATGATGTACGGCAACGACGATGACGGCGGATCAGGTACCTATACCCTCAACTACGGCGATTGGAGCGACGACCAATCTATTCAGAGCGCCATCGTCAAATATTTCAAGTATAAGAAATCAGGTCTCACCGGCTACATGCGCGACGGATATACTTATGGCAGAACAACTTATTACGAAAAATGGAGTGACGAGGATTGGACAGCCATGGTCAAAGCCGAGCTGGACAAAGGACGGCCTATTCTGTATGGCGGAGGTGATCAAGATGGAGGCGGTCACAGTTTTATCTGCGACGGTTATAACAGTAACGACTATTTCCATTTCAACTGGGGTTGGTCCGGATACAGTGACGGCTTTTTCAAACTCTCCAGTCTCACCCTCGGTAGCGGTGGTGCCGGCGGAGGAAGTTATGAATTCAGTTACAACCAGGATGTGCTGATTGGTATTGAGCCGGACAGGCCGGAGGGAATAGAGGAGATGCAGTACACGGAGAAAGCCACCAAAGTGCTGCAGGATGGTCAGGTATTGATTCTTCGCGGAGATGATGTATATAATGTAATGGGACAGAAAATCAAATAAGTGAAGAACATGAAGAAGTATTGTATCGGCATAATTGCCTTATTGGTGTCAGCGACACTATTTGCGGAGCGCGTGAGTGAGGAAGATGCCGCGCTCGTGGCAAACAACTTCATGAACGTAGCACCGGCAACGACGGGCGGTGCACAGGTTGCCGCTCCGGTCAAGCGAATGGTGCGCAAAGCGATGAACACCACTACGGCAAAGCCGCAGTATTACCTCTATGAGAACGCCGACGGTGAAGGATGGGTCATCATCGCTGCCAACGATGCAGTGACTCCGGTTCTGGCGTATTCGGAGACAGGCCATTTCCGCACAGATAATATGCCGGCTAACCTGCGCCGATGGATGGGTAAGTACGACACGTTCATCCAACACGTTGAGACAGACGGTTTGGTAGCCGCCAAGGAGACGCAAGCCGAATGGAAAGCGCTCCGCCAGAGTGCGCGGAAGGCGAAAGCGACTACGATAGTCGGTCCGCTGATTCAAACGAAATGGGATCAAGGTTCGCCGTACAATAACCTCTGTCCGGGCAGCGGTAACAACAAAGCCTATACCGGCTGCGTGGCTACGGCTATGGCACAGGTAATGAACTACTGGCAGTGGCCGAAGAAAGGAACGGGTTCGCACTCCTACCAACCGGTAATGGAGATTTATGACGACGCCGGAGAGTACCAAGAGACTATTACTATCTATCCGGGTAAACTCACTGCTGATTTCGGCAACACGACGTACGACTGGGCGAATATGAAGAACTCCTATGCAGGCAGGTCAACCACTGAACAAAAGACTGCGGTAGCAACGTTGATGTTTCATTGCGGTGTGGCAACCGAAATGATGTACGGTGGAGATGATTATGACGGTTCGGGAACCTACACCTGTAACTATGGTGACGAGGAATATACACAGTGCGCAGAGAACGCCCTGTGGAGACATTTCGGCTACAACAAAGACAGTATTGTCAGCTACATGCGCGATGGTTATGAATACGAAGGCTGGAAGTACTATGATTCGTGGAATCCTGCAAAGTGGACAGCCATGTTGAAAGCCGAACTGAATAAACGGCGTCCAATCATGTATGATGGAGCCGGCTATGACGACGAAGAAAATTATACCGGCGGTCATAGCTTTATTTGTGACGGCTATGACAGCGATGGCAAATTCCACTTCAACTGGGGTTGGTCAGGTGAGAACGATGGTTTCTTCGCCCTCGACAATCTGGTTCCCGAAAGCGGCGGTGCCGGAGGCGGCAGCTACGATTTTAACGATGATCAAGCCGTTATTATAGGTATCGTACCGGATAGCACCGGTTATGTAGAACCTACCGACCCGACGGATCCGGAGGTACAGCCGGGTGATGATCCGACTCCCGGTACAGGCGCATTTACTCTGCTGACAAATATCAACAACCTTGCTGCCGGCGATGAAGTGATCTTAGTTTGCAGTTCCAAGAACCAAGCCGCTGCCGGAGAAGGCTCCAACAGTAATTCAAACTGGTTTAACATAGAGGACATAACGATCACCAATAACCAAGTCATGCTGAGTGACAATAGCGAAGTAAAAATCATGACTGTCGGCCAATCCGGCAACTATTGGACCTTCACAAACAATGGTCAATTGCTCGTAGCTACCGATGTAAAGAAAGTCAAGTTTGCCAACAGCGGTGCTTCTACATGGAGCATCTCAATCACAGCCGGAGAGGCAACCATATTAAACAGCGATGAGACTAAGGGTCGTTTCCTCTATAATTATAACCAAGGCAATTCACGTTTCACCACCTACGCTACTACGACGCCGACCAACAAGAATATGATTCTGCCGAGCCTCTTCGTGCGCAAGGCAACAGCTTCTGCGATTGAGAATACGGGAGTGGCAGAGAAGGCCGTGAAGATAGTGGAGAACGGACAGATTGTTATTCACCGTCCTCGGACAGAAGATTTAACCTCACCCCGCCCCTCTCCTCAGGAGAGGGAGTTAAAAGTAATAGACTAATTTTAACTAAATATATACGATTATGAGAACAAAAATGGTTGCAGGTAACTGGAAAATGAACAAGAACCTGCAGGAAGGTGTAGCCTTGGCTACCGAGTTGAAAGCAGCAGTAAAGAACCCCTCATGCGCAGTGGTAATCGGTACGCCGTTCATTCATCTGGCTACCGTAGCGGAACTGCTCAAGGGTTCGCCGATCAAAGTGGCAGCCGAGAACTGCGCTGATCACGAGAAGGGTGCTTACACCGGCGAGGTATCCGCAGAGATGGTTAAATCGACCGGTGCGGAGTACGTGATTTTAGGTCACTCGGAGCGTCGTCAGTACTACGCAGAGAGCTATGAGATGCTGGCAGAGAAAGTACGTCTGGCTCTGGCTAACGGTCTGAAGGTAATCTTCTGCATCGGCGAAGTGAAAGAGGAGCGCGAGGCTGGCAAGCAGAACGAGGTAGTGAAAGCACAGTTGGAAGGCTCCGTATTCGGTCTGAGCGCAGAGGAGTGGAAGAATATCACCCTCGCTTACGAGCCGGTATGGGCTATCGGTACTGGCCTGACCGCTACTCCGGCACAGGCAGAGGAGATCCACGCATACATCCGTAGCCTCGTCGCCGAGAAATACGGCAAAGAGGCAGCCGAGGACACGACTATCCTCTACGGCGGAAGCTGCAACGAGAAGAACGCAGCCGAGTTGTTCGCTTGCCCGGATATCGACGGCGGTCTGATTGGCGGTGCCGCTCTCGTAGCAGAGAAATTCCTCGCCATCATTGCTGCACGATAATAGACCGCTTCGCTCAAAGTAGAAAGACCGCAGCTGAAGCTGCTAAAAGACAAAAGACTAAATGGCATTAGTTAAATCTATTAACCGTAATGGTGAATTGTTAGTACCGCGCATTGCCGACGACGTGTTCATGGCAGAAAACGCCACGGTGGTCGGCGATGTGACGGTGGGCGAGGGAACGAGTCTGTGGTTCAACTCTGTGCTACGCGGGGACGTGAACACCATCACCATCGGCAAACATTGCAACATTCAGGACGGTGCGGTGCTTCACACGCTCTACAAGAAATCGACCATCACGTTAGGCGACTACGTGTCGGTGGGGCACAACGTGACGATCCACGGCGCGGATGTGGATGACTACGCGCTCATCGGCATGGGTTCCACCCTACTCGACGGCGCCCACGTGGGCGAGGGTGCAATCGTGGCGGCGGGAGCGCTGGTACTCAAGGGCACGCAGATCGGTCCTCATGAGATTTGGGGCGGCGTACCGGCGAAATTCATCAAGAAAGCCGACCCCGCGCAGACCGAAGAGATCAACAAAACCATCGCCAACAACTATGCGATGTACGCAAGTTGGTACAAATAGACCTTGCTCGGTTCGGACGGCCACAGGCAGTCCTCCGTACTCAAAGTAGAAAGACCGCAGCTGAAGCTGCTAAAAGACAAAAGACTAAAAATGTTTAAGCGAATATTACTGAAATTGTCAGGCGAGAGTCTGGCAGGCGCCAACAAACAAGGCATTGATACCCAGCATTTGGCGGAATACGCCGAGCAGGTCAAAGCGATTGCCGGGAAAGGTGTACAGATCGGCATCGTCATTGGCGGAGGAAACATCTTCCGCGGGTTGAGCGGTGCCCAGAAAGGTTTCGACCGCGTGAAAGGCGACCAGATGGGTATGTTAGCTACTGTTATCAATGCCTTGGCTTTGGCGTCGGCATTGGAGGCTATCGGTCAGCCGGTACGCGTGCTGACCTCTATCCGCATGGAGCCAATCGGCGATTTCTACAGCCCTGCCAAAGCGATACGCTTACTGGAGAAAGGCAATGTAGTCATTCTCGCCGGCGGCACAGGCAGCCCGTACTTCACGACGGACACCGGTTCGTCTCTGCGCGCGTTGGAGATCAAGGCGGACGTGATGCTCAAAGGCACCCGCGTGGACGGCATCTACACTGCCGACCCCGAGAAAGACCCGACGGCCACCAAGTTCACCGAGATCACTTACGACGAGGTCATCCGCCGCGGACTGAAAGTCATGGACCAGACCGCTACCGTGATGTGCAAAGAGAACGGCATGCCGATCTACGTCTTTAACATGGATGTCCCCGGCAATCTCGAAAAAGTTATCAACGGAGAGGCCATCGGCACTCTGGTCACTCCGTGACAAATACAAATTACGAATTACAAATTACGAATTATGGAAGACGAACTCGAATTATTTGAGTCTGCAGCCGAAGAACAGATGCAGAACGCAGTCGCTCACTTAGACGATACCCTTCAGCACATTCGTGCAGGTAAAGCCAACCCTCGTATCCTGGATCCGATCAAGATTGAGTATTACGGCACCCTGTCGCCGTTGAGTTCCTGCGCAACGGTCACCACCCCGGACGCCCGCACGATCGCCATCACTCCGTGGGAGAAAAAACTGATTAGCGAGATCGAGCGCGCCATCATCAACTCGAACATCGGCCTCGCTCCATCCAACAACGGCGAGACGATCCGTCTGATCCTTCCTCCGCTGACCGAGGAACGCCGCCGCGAACTGTGCAAGCAGTGTAAGGCCGAGACAGAGACCGCCAAGATGTCCATCCGCAACGCCCGCCGCGACGCCATCGAGGAGTTCAAGAAACTCGTCAAGAACGGTCTGAGCGAGGACGTAGAGAAAGACGCCGAGGAGGAGATGCAAAAGACTCACGACAAATATGTCGCTAAAGTCGATGCCCTCTACGCCGCCAAGGAAAAAGAGATCATGACTGTTTAATCGCGGTCGCGTTCGGCAAATCGGTGTGCGCGGATTAGTCATTAAGTCAACGGGTAGCAGTTACATCGTCCGGTTGGACGATGGTACGGATGTGGAATGCCATGTAAAGGGCAATTTCCGCATCCGTGGCATCCGTAGTACCAACCCTGTGGCGGTGGGAGACTGGGTGGAAGTACAAAGTGACAAAGGACAAGGGACAAAGGACAAGGGACAAGGGACATTCTGGATCACGGAGGTGGAGGACAGGCGGAACTATATTATCCGGCGCTCTACCAACCTCAGCAAGGAGAGTCATATTCTGGCAGCTAACGTGGATCAGGTGGCGCTAATCGTGACCGTCAACCACCCTGCGACCTCCACTACTTTCATCGACCGTTTTCTCGCTACTTGCGAGGCTTATCGCGTACGCGCGATCCTTATATTTAATAAGATAGACCTGCTCAATGAGGAAGAGTTGGCGCATCTCAAAGAACTGCGCGCACTCTACGAATCCATCGGCTATGAGACATTTGAGATGTCCGCTCTAAGCATTCAGCCGTCAGACATTTTGCCGCTGTTCGCGGGCAAGACAACCCTGCTCTCCGGCAACTCGGGTGTTGGCAAGAGCACGCTCCTCAATGCGCTCTTCGGCCGCGAGATGACCCGCACCGGTAAGATCTCCGACGCCCACGACAAAGGCATGCACACCACGACCTTCAGCGAGATGTATGAGTTACAAGTACAAAGGGACGATGTACCATGTACGAAGGAAGATCTCCGTGGATGGCTGATTGACACTCCGGGCATTAAAGGATTCGGTACGATTGATTTTGAGCGAGAGGAAGTGGGGCACTTCTTCCGAGATATCTTCCGCGCGAGTGCCGACTGCCGTTTTGGCAACTGCACACACACCAACGAACCGGGTTGCGCCGTACAAGAGGCGCTAATAAAAGGATCCATAGCGATCAGCCGCTATGAATCCTATCTATCCATGCTCGGTGACTGCACCGAATCCAAATACCGTTAACTCCACTGCTCGAGGGTAGCAGTCAGTTCATCAAACGTGTGTGCCTTAGACGAGGCGCGCACTTTTTGTATCTGCTCGTTGACTGCATCGTTGTAAGTCTCCGCCTCCACATCGCGGATGACGCCGAGGGCGATCGGCAAAGCCCCCTCCGTCTCCCCCATAGAGGGAGCATTGACTTCCAGGTTTCTCTCCTGTCCCATGAGAGCGAGGAGACGATGGAGCGTCGGGTCCTGCCGGTGGGCATCATGAACGAGTACGCGAGGATCGTCCGCGGGCACGACAATCAGACGGAGTAACCCCTCCCCATCCCTCTTCTCAAGGGAGGGAGTATTGATTTCGAGCGCAAGACCTTTATCGTTGTTCTTGCCGAAGATCATCTTCTCGCCGTGCTTGAGGATGATGGAATGTTCTGCACGCAGCTCGCGGTCAGCTATCCACGCGTGCGTTCCGTTGTTGAAAATCACGCAGTTGACGAGGCATTCCACAATCGATGCGCCCTTGTGCTGCTGCGCAGCCACGAGGCAATCTACTGTCGTCGGCACATCCACATCCAGCGTGCGGGCAAAGAAAGTTCCCCGTGCGCCCAGTACCAGTTCTGCAGGTACAAACGGACGCTCGACTGTTCCGAAAGGACTACTCTTGCTGACAAAGCCCTTCGGGCTGGTGGGCGAGTACTGACCTTTGGTCAGACCGTAGATGCGGTTGTTGAACATACACACATTGAGATCCACGTTGCGGCGTATCTCGTGAATGAAATGGTTTCCGCCGATAGCAAGACAATCGCCGTCGCCGGACATCTGCCAAACGGTCAGTTCCGGATGGCTTGTCTTCACGCCCGTAGCGATCGCGCCGCCGCGACCGTGAATCGTATTGAAACCGTAGGTGTTGAGGTAGTGCGGCATGCGGCTGGAACAACCAATACCGGAGATGACTGCCACCTGATGGGTCGGGATACCTATCTGCGCCATGGCTTTCTGGAGCGCCATGCAGATGGCGTGGTCGCCGCAGCCCGGGCAGAAACGTACATATTGATCGGATTTGAATTGAGAAGCTTCCATAATATTATAGTTCTTCTAGTCCAACTAGTTCTACTAGTTTATCTAGTTGTTTTTAACAAAGTTAACTATCCTTTCTACCGCAAAGGGCTGTCCCTGAATCTCGTTGTATTGTTCAATCTTGAGGTCCGGGAACTGCGCACGGAGGTACGCCGCAAACTGACCTGTGTTCAGTTCGCAAACGATGATTCGTTTGTATCGGCTCAGCACCTCATGCGTGTTCTTCGGCAGCGGGAAGATATAATTGAAGTGCGCGAGGTCGCAGCCTAACTCATTCGCCGCGGCGTGCAGGTGACCTTCGGTACTACCCCAGCCTACGAGGAGCGTTCCGCTCGCAGGGATTTGAAGATTCGAAGATTTGATAATTTGAAGATTTGGAATGGAGTTGGCGATCTGTTCAATCTTGTGTTTGCGAGCCAGTACCATCTGTTCGTGGTTCTCGGGGTTGGTAGAGATCGTACCCTTCTCGGCGTCGCGTTCCAGACCGATGTTGCGGTGCTCGTAGCCTTCCATGCCCGGGTACGCCCAGTAGCGCACACCGCGCGCGTCACGCATCGCGGGATTATAATGTCCTTTCAGTTCCTCGGGCACGGTCTGCGGATGAATCTCCGGCAGCTCAGCCAGTTTGGGAATCCGCCATAGCGCCGTTCCGTTAGCCAGATAGGTATCGGTCATCAGAATAACAGGCGTCATGTTCTCCAACGCAATCTTGCATGCCTCGTACGCGTAGTCAAAGCAGTTCGCAGAGGAAGAAGCCGCAATCACTACTGCCGGACACTCGCCGTTTCTGCCATACAAGGCTTGCAGCAAGTCGGTTTGTTCGGTCTTAGTGGGAAGTCCGGTCGAAGGACCGCCACGCTGTACATCGATCACCACTAATGGCAACTCTGCCATGACGGCAAGGCCTATTGCTTCGGACTTGAGGCTCAGACCGGGACCGGAAGTGCTGGTACAAGCCAAGTCGCCTGCGAAAGCCGCACCGATAGCTGTGCACACACCCGCTATCTCGTCCTCCGCCTGAATCGCCATGACGTTCATGTCCTTGCGCGCTGCCAGTTCATGCAGAATATCCGTTGCCGGCGTAATAGGATACGAACCCAAGAACAACCGCTTACCGGCTTTCTCCGCCGCTGCAATCAGTCCCCACGCCGTGGCTTTGTTACCGGCGATGGAGGTGTAGGAGGACCGCTCCGCTGTAGGACCGGCTTTGCCTGTAAGACCGCTAATGCTGTTAGACCGCTCCGCTGTAAGATGTATCTGATTGATGTTGAGCGCGAGGTTCTGCCCATAATTATACCCATCCACCATCACTTTGGTGTTCGGAGCTACAAGCGCAGGTTTCTTCTTGAACTTCTCTTCGAGAAGGTGGATGGCTTTTTCCATCGGTTCGTCGAACAGCCAGTAGATCAGACCGAGGGCGAACATGTTACGGCATTTGAGCACGGACTTATTGTCCATTCCGCTTTCCTTCAACGCCTCTTTGGTCAGTGTAGTAAGGGCTACCGGAACAATCTGCACCGTCTCGGGAACACCTAATTCCTCAAACGGGTTGGCAGTCTTGAACAGCGCTTTTTCGAGGTCCTTATCGGTCAGCGAATCGGTATCAACAATCACTATCGCATGACGATGATAGAGGGCATAATCATCATCGAAATGCGCCTGCGGGTGGTTGAAATGCGAACCTAAGGTACAGACCTTCAGCGCAGCAGCGTTCATCGCCACCACTACATCCGCTTTGTCACCCGATGTATAGACCTCATGTCCTAACGCTACTTGGAAAGCACTCACGCCGCCTAAAGTACCTTGCGGCGCACGAATCTCAGCCGGAAAGTCCGGCAGCGTGGAGATCTCGTTACCCATTTCGGCAGCCAACTGGGCAAACATGTTACCCGTCAGCTGCATTCCGTCGCCCGAGTCTCCGCAAAATCGAACTGTAATGTTTTTCACTTTTGGTATTTATTGATAAATTTTGTGCAAAATTACTATTTTTTTTTGATATGTGCAAAAAAATTTGTAACTTTGCAGCCGATTATGGATAAAATACGAAATTTTTGTATCATAGCGCATATCGACCACGGCAAGAGTACGCTGGCGGACCGAATGCTGGAGATCACCCAGACGGTAGATGTGCGGCAGATGGAGAACCAGGTGCTGGACGACATGGACTTGGAGAAAGAGCGCGGCATCACCATCAAATCGCACGCTATTCAGATGAGCTATAAGTATAGTAGAAAGTCGAAAGTCGAAAGACCGTCCGCTGAAGCGGACTCAAAGACGCTTTCTACTTTGAACGATAGTGGTCTTTCTACTTTGAGCGAAGCGGTCTATACATTAAATCTGATTGACACTCCGGGGCATGTGGACTTCAGTTATGAGGTGAGCCGTAGTATTGCGGCGTGTGAGGGCGCGGTGCTCGTGGTGGATGCTACGCAGGGCGTGCAGGCACAGACGATCAGCAATCTGTATATGGCGATCGAGCATGATTTGGAGATTATTCCGGTGCTCAACAAATGCGACATGGACAACGCCATGCCGGAGCGTGTGGAGGATGAGATTGTAGATCTGTTGGGCTGCAAGCGCGAGGAGATTTTGCGCTGCTCCGCCAAGACAGGCGAAGGTGTGCCGGAGATTCTGGACGCCATCGTAGAGCGTATCCCTGCTCCGAAAGGCGACCCAAAAGCGCCGCTGCAATGTTTGGTTTTCGATAGTGTATTCAATTCTTTCCGCGGCATCATCGCTTATTTCAAAGTGGTGAACGGCACAATGAAGACGGGCGAGAAAGTGCGGTTCGTCAACACCGGCAAGGAGTACGACGCGGACGAGATAGGTATTCTCAAACTCGATATGTCTCCGCGCAAGGAAATCAGCGCAGGCAATGTAGGGTATATCATCTCCGGTATCAAGACTTCGACCGAGGTCAAAGTGGGCGACACGATTACGCATGTGGACCGTCCGTGCGACAAGGCGATTGACGGCTTCGAGGAAGCCAAGCCGATGGTGTTCGCCGGCGTCTATCCCATTGAGAGTGAGGATTATGAGGACTTGCGGGCGTCGCTGGAGAAGTTACAGCTGAACGACGCAAGTCTGACTTTCCAGCCGGAGAGTTCGATGGCTTTGGGCTTCGGTTTCCGCTGCGGTTTCCTGGGTCTGCTGCACATGGAGATTATTCAGGAGCGTCTGGACCGCGAGTTCGACATGGACGTGATTACCACCGTGCCGAACGTAAGTTACAATGTTTATACCAAGGACGGCGGCATGGTGGAGGTGCATAACCCTGCCGGAATGCCCGACCTGACGGAGATAGACCGCATCGAGGAACCGTATATCCGTGCATCGGTCATCACCACAGCGGATTACATCGGTCCGATCATGACGCTTTGCCTCGGTAAACGCGGCGAACTCGTCAAACAGGAATACATCTCCGGCAACCGAATGGAGTTGCTGTTCGACATGCCGTTAGGCGAGATCGTCATTGATTTCTACGACAAACTCAAATCTATCTCAAAAGGCTACGCCTCTTTCGATTGGCACATGAACGGTTTCAGGCCGTCCAACCTCGTGAAGTTGGATATATTGCTGAACGGCGAGCAGGTGGATGCGCTGAGTACGTTGACCCACCGCGACAACGCTGTGGATTTCGGAAGGCGTATGTGCGAGAAACTCAAAGAGTTGCTGCCCAGACAGCAGTTCGACATTGCGATACAAGCGGCGATAGGCGCGAAGATCATCGCCCGCGAGACGGTGAAGCAGGTGCGCAAGGATGTGCTTGCCAAGTGTTACGGCGGCGACGTGAGCCGTAAGCGCAAGTTGTTGGAGAAGCAGAAACGCGGTAAGAAACGAATGAAGCAGATCGGCAACGTCGAAGTACCACAGAAAGCCTTCCTCGCTGTCCTCAAACTGGATTAACAACATTTTATTCATTAAATAAAGTACTATGGAACAATTTGTACATTCGGCATGGTCGCTGATTCCGTTCGGACTCATGCTTCTGATGATTGCTATCGGTCCGCTGGTAGCAGAGCACTGGTGGGAGAAGAACACCAACAAGCTCATTGTTTCCCTCTTCCTCGGCGTGCCTGTTGCGGTATGCCTGATTACGGGCGGAATGATGCACGAGTTGGAGCACCAGCTCTTCTTCGACTACGTGCCGTTCATCATCCTGCTGCTGGCGTTGTTTGTCATCACCGGCGGTATCCATTTCTCGGGTGACCTGAAAGCCAAGCCTTGGGTCAACACCGGTTTCTTGGGCTTGGGCTGGATCTTAGCCTCTATCATGGGTACGACGGGCGCCGCCATGCTGCTCATCCGTCCCCTCATCGAGACCAACAAACAGCGTGAGCACAAGGTTCACACCATCCTTTTCTTCATTGCGCTGGTAGCCAACTGCGGCGGTCTGCTGACACCGCTGGGAGATCCACCCTTGTTCATGCTCTTCCTCCGCGGCGCGCACTTCTCATGGTTCATGCACCTCGCTCCGGAATGGGCTGTTACGGGAATTCTGCTGCTCGGCATCTATTTCGCAATGGATACCTATTATTACAAGAAAGAGCACTGGACAGCCCTCTCCGCGGACTCGCGTGAGGCTACTCCGATGGTGATGAAAGGAACCATCAACTTCGTTTATCTGTTAGGCGTAGTGCTGGCTGTGGCTTTTGTGAACGAAGGAACCATCAAGCAAATGGGTGAAGCGGACGCTCCGCTGTGGCTCAAATACCTGCGTGAGATCGTTCTTCTCTCGCTCACAGGTCTCTCGCTCTACACCACCAAGAAAGAGGTGCGTTTCGGCGACAACAAGTTCAGCTGGACTCCGATAGTAGAGGTAGCCGTTCTGTTCCTCGGTATCTTCACGACGATGACCCCTGCCCTCGCCTATCTGAAGGCGCATGCAGCCGACCTCGGTTTCACCCACGCATGGCAGTTCTATTACTCGACCGGTGCGCTCTCCGCGTTCCTCGATAACACGCCTACTGCCGTTGCCTTCCACGGCGTAGCTTCCGGTCTGCCGGAGTCGCTTGCTGCCGCTGAAGCCGGTGTCGTAACAGGTATGTTCAACGGCACACCTTTCGTAGCCGGTGTTCCGGAGATACTGCTCAAAGCTATCTCCATCGCGGCTGTGATGTTCGGCTCACTGACCTATATCGGCAACGGACCTAACTTCATGGTGAAAGCCATCGCAGAGGAAAGCGGAATCAAGATGCCGTCGTTCTTCGGCTACATGATTAAGTTCAGCTTGATTATCCTGCTGCCTGTTTATATCATCGTCCAACTGATCTTTATCTGATGAAACGGGCACTTCTGATTATTCTGTTAGCGACCGGCACCAACTGGGTGTCGGTCGTAACGGATTGGTACTCCGCTAACATGAACTACGCGTCTATCACGGCGTTGATGACGGTAGAGAGTTCGTTCATTCCTTTCCCCAGCGAGGTGGTTATCCCTCCTGCGGCATACGTAGCGGCAGATCCGAGTAGTGCAGTCTATGCGACAGACAGTTATTTCATCAACGTAGCACTAATCGTGCTCTTCGGTACGATAGGTGCGATGCTCGGAGCCATCATCAACTACCTGTTGTCTATGTGGCTCGGGCGGGCTATTATCTATGCTTTTGCGGATAGTAAGTTCGGGCATCTGTGTCTTCTGAGCCGTGAGAAAGTGGAGAAAGCCGAGGCGTACTTCAATGACCACGGTAAGGTCAGTACCTTTGTAGGTCGTTTCATACCCGGCATCCGCCAGTTGATCTCCATTCCGGCGGGACTAAGCAAGATGCATTTCGGCTGGTTCCTGTTCTACACCTTCCTTGGTGCAGGGCTTTGGAACACCGTCCTGGCCATTCTGGGTTATGTAGCCCATGGGCAAGCAGACCTCATCAACGAATACAGCCACGAACTATCCGTGGCCATACTCATCCTACTCGGGGCGGTTGTTCTATACTACCTCGTCAAATGGATCGTAAAACGCGTGAAGGCTTAGCCCCCACGCGTTTTTCTTTTTTCGCTCTCCTTATCACGCTTTCAGCCAATCCCGGATGGCTTTGCGGCGGTCGATGATTTCAGCGAGCAGGCATCCGAAGCACCAGCTGAGAAGGAAGAAGATCGCCATTCCTTTCACTCTTCCCAACACCGGTCTGGGATCCACTGCGAAATGAGTCTCCAGGCTCACCGGCGCAGTTGCCAGCAACAGACGGTGATCCACTAACTGCATGCGTTCGCGCTGTTTGTAAATCTCATCGAGGAACAAACGGATTCGCCGGTCTCCGTAGAAATTGACGCCATTACCGCTATAGTTCATCGGCTGTGCAGCCGAAGCGGTATAGTAATAATAATTGGAGGTCAAACTATCCAGTTTGAGTGCCTGACGGTGATTGAACGCCGCTTCCTCGCGGAGGTTCGGCAGGTAAGTGGCATAAGCCTCTTGGAGCACAGGATCGGCATTAAGCATCTCCAGTAGCCCGCGTTCAACCTCTCCTAAGACAGGCATATCCTTCACCTTTATGCGGAACTGGATACAGATCCTATCCTGCATAATCACATTCGTTGTATCGGTCGCCTTTACATTGTTTTTGAAATCCACGTAATCGGCATAGTCGTCATGCAGTGCATCGATCACGTGATAAGTCGTGAAATGCGTCACTTTACGTTCTTTGAGGTAAGGCACAAGACTATTTGCCGAGGCAGGTAGCAGTTGATTGGAACGGAGCGGCGCATAAACCTCTTCAAACTGTTGAATAGTAGCGCCATTGAGCATAGCCACAGCGTTAACGCGATAGGTAGTGTTCTCATAACGGGTATAGTACCATCCTCCGGCGAGAGCCAAAATCACCAGCGTCACGACGATCCACCAATAGCGGAAGGTGAGGCGTAACATACGGGTCAGCACGCGCCAGCAGGCTACGCAGAAACGACCTATTGCATGCCAGCAAGCTACACAGAGGTCGAAGAAATTCATCTCTTTTTCCATATATCTTTCATTTTTCATCTTTCATTTTTCACTTTCTCCTTATCCAGCCGAATGGCGAGTGACGAGGCTCTTCCTTCGGTTCCTCCTTCGGCTCCTCCTCAATGGTGATGACAACATCGTCTGCGGATGCCGAAGCCGTGTGCTCACGGGGCTGACGGGTAGCCTCATCTACCGGGAAGAGCGTTGCGCTCAGATCGATTGTCTGCACCGGCTCGTCTTCCATCGGGTTCTGGTGTTGAGGCGGATAGTTCTCCTCGATGGCCTCAGAGATGGTTTTCTTGCCTTCCCCTTCGTCCTCGGAGGGCAGTCCGTCCACCTTGTAGCCGGTAGCGATGACTGTCACGCGAACCTCCTCGCCGAGCGACTCGTCGATGGAAGCACCCCACTGTACCTCTATATCGTCGCCTACCTCTTGGACAAACTCGTTGATTTGGTCGATCTCCTCCATTACGATGGCGTGCTCGGTAGAGCAATAGAACTGCAGGAGAATACGTTCTGCGCCGTGCACATCATTAGTGTTCACCAGCGGTGAGTTGAGAGCATCGTTGATGGCGTTCGTAATACGTTTGTCGCCCGATGCCCGACCGATGTTCATGATTGCTACACCACCCTTCTTGAGCGTATTGCGCACGTCGGCAAAGTCGGTGTTGATATATCCCGGCACGGTGATGATCTCCGCAATCGAGCGCGCAGCATTGGCCACTACGTCATCTGATTTGGAGAAGGCATTGAGCAGGTTGAGCTCCGGATATATCTGTTTCAGTTTCTCATTATTGATGATCAGGATTGCATCTACGTGTTTAGCCAGCCGCGCCACACCGGTCATAGCTTTCTCAATCTTTTTCTTGCCCTCAAAGGCAAAAGGAATAGTAACAATACCTACGGTCAGGATTCCCATTTCCTGCGCCACCTCGGCCACCACAGCTGAAGCACCGGTGCCGGTACCACCGCCCATTCCGGCAGTGATAAACAACATTTGGGTACCGTCATTGAGCGCCTCGCGTATATGGTCGCGGCTCTCTTCGGCGTATTGACGGGCAGCCTCGGGGTCACCACCTGCACCCAGTCCCGGACCTAACTGTAACTTGCTCGGGACAGAACTCTTGACAAGCACCTGACGGTCTGTGTTACATACCAGGAACGAAACATCCTTTAGTCCCTGCCGGTGCATGTAGTTGACTGCGTTGCAGCCGCCTCCGCCTACTCCGATAACCTTGATAATACTATCTTCCGATAAGCCCTCCAAGGGTAATGTAATTAGATCTTCCATGATTTATTTTCGTATTAATGGTTTCTATTGTTGATCGATGAACATGTCTAATGTAGTATCTCTGAAACGATCGAAGAACCCGGGTTTGCGTACCGGTTGGCTCTTGTGGTTATCACGGTAGTCCTGTCCCAGAAGGAGCGTACCGACAAGAGATGTATATTCGGGCGAGAGATACTTATCGTCCGTATCTCGGTGGAGGAGCAGGTTATGCGCGCCGTACTGCACGTTCAACGCCGTCTGCGACTGGATATATTCCGCCAATCCCTGCATCATCGATCCGCCGCCGGTGATATAAAGCGTTCTGATCCGCGGCTCTACTTTCTTGAGTTCCTCCATCAGCGGGGAGAGAATTTCCTTGAGTTTCAGTTCAATCACCTCTGCCAGTTCCTGGGAGGTGATGATTACATCGCCGCCGATCTCCGGGCTCGCGGGTACGCGCAGGCGCACGTTCTTCGTTATACATACGGGCGAAGCAAAACCGTATTGTTTCTTCAGCACCTCCGCCGTATTAAAACTCAGTCCTTGCTGCTCAAGCATGCGGGTTATATGGTATCCGCCCTTGGGTACAACCTTGTTGAGCAGGTATTGTCCGCCTTTATAGACGGTCAGGCTGGTTGTCTGCGCGCCTAAGTCCAGTACCGCACAGCCGGAGGTCAGTACTTGGTTGCCGTCGCAGGTGGCGAACGCCGAGAGCAGACACTCCGGACGGACAAAAGTACGCTCAATGCTGCGCGCTGCTTGGGAGAATGCTTTCTGGAGTTGCGTATCGATCACCTTGCGACCATAGAAAGCAATGTAATGTGCCTCTACTAACGCAGCACGCTGCTCGGCTGTCGGCAGTTCATCTTGCTCCACGCCGTCTAACTTGAAATAACTCGGTACAAGTCCTAATACAGCTACCTCGGGGTTGCGCAGTTCGATCTTCTCCTTGCACTCGTTCTCCATCTCGTCCAGTAGCTCCTGACTAATCTCTTTGCGCCGCGCTTGATCACGCTTGGAGTGCACCGCCACTATCTGCATCGATTGCCCGCCCACGCACACAAAGGCTGTGGGCAGTTCGTCCACGCCTATCCTGTTCGCCAGCAGTTTCAAGACCTCTGCGATGACATACCCGGCGTTACTCGATTGCGTAATAATACCTTGCTCGATGCACACGTTCCCTAATTTCTGGGGACGCTCCTCTACGCCGAGTATCTGGAATAGGTCCGGTGCAATCTGCCGCGCTGCCATCGCGCGAACACTGTCACTTCCCAAGTCCATCGCTACGAGAGGAAGCGAATCTGCTATTTTACTCTGTCTCTTTGCCATTTCCTTTACCCTTTCACCTTTCACCTTTCACCTTTCACCTTTCACCTTTCACTTTTCACTCCCTCCCGATAACCTGTCCTTCGTACCGCAGGTCGTACTCCGTATAGTTCTTGTCACGGATGGCCTCTCCGCTGTTCTCGAGGAAAGTCCGCATCTTTTGCATTTTCTGTTCATAACCATGGATCGTACCTAATACGATTCGCTGTGCGTGTGCCTCCTCTGCCGCTTTCGGACGCAGGTACAGATAAACCATTCTCGGGCTATGTACCGCTACGTGGTTGATTCGTATCTGCCAGTACGGATGCTCCTGCAGCCATTCCGCGAAATCCGCCAGCTGCCCGGTGGCTATCTGTACGCCCACAGCGCCGGTAGCGGTCAACACAGTGTCTTTAATAGCCGCCCGCGAAGGCATTACTTTGCGGTCCGTATCGATGAAATAGGCATCTCCGGGTACTACTACTTTCAGCAGCGGCACGCGCTGTGTGATCCGTACGCGCACTTCGTTTCGCGGAGAGGCATAGCTCTCAGCGGTGCGTACCATCGGGTGACGCTTCACCGTCTGCTCTATCCGGTGCAGTACGCCGTGGTCTAAGGCCTTTCCCACCGGATGGATCTCCGCTGTACGCAACAGTTGGTCCAATTCGCCTTCCGTCACATATAGCCGTTGGTCTCTGTCCGCGATGATGAACGTGACTGCACCACATGGTCGCTCGGCAGGACGCATTGTATAGCCCCACACAATCGCGCCCGTCAGCATCGACACTACGATCAACACACCTATTATCTGCCAGACGATTTTCATCTTTCATTTTTCATCTTTCAGCGCCGCCGCCACCTGGGGCACCAGCCGGTCAATGTCGCCCGCACCGACTGTCAGGACAACCACCGGTTCGGTACTCTCCGCCACTCTTTTTTTCAGTTCCGCAATAAGGTCTTTTTTCTCTACCACATGCCCGCCGAGTATCTCGCTCGTCACGCCCGGTATGGGTTCCTCTCTCGCCGGATAGATAGGCAGCAGAATCAGTTCGTCCATGGTGTGGAGCACCTGCCGGAACTCCTCCGCGAAATCGCGGGTCCGCGTATAGAGGTGCGGCTGGAACACACCGATCAGCTTGCGTCCGGGGAAGAGTTTGCGGATCGAGTCTATCGAGGTCGCTATCTCCTCCGGATGGTGGGCATAATCGTCTATATACGCCACCTTAGGCGTGTTCACGTGGATATTAAACCGCCGCATAACGCCCTTGAACGACGCCATGCCCCGCCTCAGATCATCCGCACTCACGCCGTTGAGCCAAGCGATCGCCATGGCCGCCACGCCGTTTTCTATATTTACCCACACCGGCACACCGAGTTTCACATCTACAATCGTCTCCGTCGGGGTATGGAAATCAAAGAGGATCTCACCACCCTTAATACGTATGTTCTGCGCGTAGAAATCCGGCTTTTCACCATTGGGATTACCAATCACCATGCCGTACGTGTAGCATTTCACGCCTTTCTGCAGCCGCGGCTCCAGCGCAATACCGTGCTTCATGACCAATGCGCCGGTAATCAGACTCGTATAGTGGGCGAACGCCTCGCGGTAAGCCTCCGCCGTACCGTATATATCCAGGTGGTCAGGATCGACAGCCGTCACGACCGACATATACGGTTTCAAGTGGTGGAACGAACGGTCGTACTCATCCGCCTCAACTACCACAAAACTGCTCTCTTTATCCAGCAGGATGTTCGTCCCGTAGTTTACACTTATTCCGCCCAGAAAAGCGTTCGTCCCAAACGATTGGTAAAGCAGGTGGGCGATCATCGTGGAGGTCGTCGTCTTGCCGTGCGTACCCGCCACGCAGAGCGCACGCATGTCACGCGTCACCATTCCTAATACCTCCGCGCGCTTGAGGATAGTGTACCCCTCCGCGCGCAGATAGGTGTAGAGCGCACTGTCGTCAGGCACTGCCGGAGTTCGCACTACTAAAGTGTGGCGCTTATTGTAAACCGTAAATTGAGAATTGAATACCGCCGGATTATCCTCATACGTAATCCGGATGCCTTCCTGCTCCAACTCCTTGGTCAGCGGCGAAGGAGTGCGGTCATAGCCCCCTACAAGGTAACCGCGATGACGGAAATAACGGGCCAAACCGCTCATGCCGATGCCCCCGATTCCTAAGAAAAAGATGTTTTGTATGTCGCTTTGTGCTATCATTGATTGGGTTATACACAATTTGGGCACAAAATTACAAAAAAATTTTGACATGTGCAAAAAAAAGTGTACCTTTGCACTCGAAAAAATGAAAAAGGCATTTCTTTTAGGTTTTTTGATGGCTGTGTTGCCCTTGGCGGCAATGCCTCATTATGAGTTGGCGTACCGCTTGGGCGGGACGGCTTCGATGATGATGAGCGACGGAAAAGTGGACCAATGGATCCAACGACCTGTACTGGGTGGTCAGTTCGCCGTGGAGTTTCTGCCGACCGGCAGATGGCATTGCCTGCAGCAATGGAACAACGCCTCAATAGGCGTCGGTGTAACCTATCTCAACCTCGGCAACGACCGTTATTTAGGATCGGCGATGGCCGCGTACGGATACATGAACCAGCCGTTCTATAACGGGGCTCATTTCCGCATCGGGGTGCGTCCGACGGTCGGTTTGGCAGCGGTCACAAAGACCTACCGTAACACCCTTCCCGAGGGCGTAGCGCCCTACTCCGCCGCACGCGGTGAGGACGGCAAACTGATTGCCAACTGGTCTATCGGCTCCATCCTCAATGCTTATCTGGCGATGGAACTCTATATGGATTTTCCGATCAAGGACGGCTGGGAGATCACCCTCAACGGCGGATGGCGGCACATATCCAACGGTTCGTTCATGCACCCCAACGCCGGATATAACATGTTCGGCGGAGAGTTGGGGGTGAGGTACCGGCCGCAAGTACAAAGGTACGAAGTACGAAGTACAAAAGGATTGACTGACACGACGCGGCTATATAGAGCCCCGAAACCGGATGTGCCGCGCAAACTCTACGACGGCGTGGACAAGCCATGGGCGGTGGAGATCAGTGCCTCGGGTTTTGCCAAGCAGAACTACTACGCGGACAACCGGGACGGCCACCGTTTCTACGGCGTGGCGGCGCTCAAAGTGGCGGCATACTGGGTGCCCGTCTCTATCTTCCGACTCGGTGCCGGAATTGATGCGTTCTACGACGGCTACTACGGCGCCGTGAGCAGCGCTTTTGCGGCACAGAACCCGGGAGCGGCGGTCACCTATTTCGGTAAGACGTATCTGAAAGAAAGCAAGGTAACCAACTGTTTCCGCGCCGGCGTCAGTATCCAGCCGGAGTTCATCATCGGCCGTCTAACGGCGGGTATTCACGTGGGGTTCTATATCTATGACCCAATCAAGAACCTTGAGCCATACGCAGATGCCAAAGCCGCGGACGAAGCCGGACTAACGCTCAACAGGGGCGTTTTCTACACGTATGATTTTACGAAAGCCAGTAATTATCAGGACGGTTGGTGCTACATGCAGTTTGTGCTGAAGTACCATGTGTTGGACCATCTCTTTGTCCAACTCGGGCTCAAGACCCACGGCGTCCGTGCCGAGTTCATCGACTGCGGATTAGGCGTAGCCTTTTAAAATGAAAAATGAAAAATGAAGAATGAAAAGTTATTCTTTTTTGCACTTTAGCGTCTTGATGGAAGATACTAAGATTGCAATGATAGGTTTTAAGTCTTTATTTAGCGATTCATATTCAGTTTTATCTATAATTTCCGACCGCAGTAGAACTTCCAACCAATATTGAGTCTCATCTGCTTCTTTGAGGGCAATATTCAATTTGGTAATATAGTCCGGATTTGTTTGTGCATTTTTGCTTTCTCGTACGTTGGCCCCTATACTTGTTCCACTACGGAGTATCTGTTTGCTTATCACATACTCTTTCTGCGTCTCGCATAAATACTTATAGAACCTGACTATACGTACAGCAAACTCGAGTGTCCTATTTTGAAACTCTTCTTTCATTTTTCATCTTTCATTTTTCACCTTTCACTTTATCAACTGATCTTCCAACAGATACACATGCTCCGTGGGGATACCATGGTCGATGAGTTGTTTACGGTCGGGACGGAAGAGCGAGAAGAACTCCTTGGATGTGCCGCATAACTGCCGCGCCTGGCGGTAGTTCTCGTACGCCATCATTCGGTCTCCGCGAAGCAGAAGGCAGTGGGCATAATTGATGAAATCCATCGGATTGCGGGATTCGCCGCGCAGTTTCTCCAGATACACTTTCTCCGCTATGTCCGGGTATGTCCACAGCGGTTCGCGGTAACCCGTCTGAATCATGTAATAAGCCAGTCTCCGTTCCCTTTCGGTCGAACCCTCTATCAGCAGCGAGTACAGCCACGACCGCGGAATCAGCGGAATAACCATTTCCAGATACGACTCGTCGCCGTGGCCGGGAACCAGCCGGAGCACCTGCTGGTTCTGGATAAGCGAACAGAGCAGTTCAAACAGCCGGTCGCCGTTTTCCTCCTCCGCAACGGCGTTCACGAACGCGTCTTGGATCTGCGGAAAGAAATCTATCCGGTCGTCGTATTGTACGATCAGCAGCATGGCGTATGTGGCGGAGATGCCGGCTGCCATGTCGTTCTCCGCAGACATGCCGTCTATCATCGCCAACATGGCGTCCAGCGAGAAAAAGCGGCGCAGGTTCTGGGACAGGGAGGTGATCGCCACTATCGCCAACTCCGAACTCTCACGACGGTTCAGCAGCTCGTGGTACCACTCCAAATCCTCCGGACGGAAACGCGCACAGGACGAGAAATAAGTCATGATCGAGTGAGCCGAATCGCGGTTAAAACCGTGCATGTCGGGCGACAGGCCGCGCAGGATACGCATCTCTGCATAAACGGCATCGACGAGCTGATAAGCCTCGCCCGTAAGCCGTCCCAACTCCCCTTCGTCATTGGGGTCGTCCACGTTGAGCCAACGGGTGAACAACTGACGCTGAGAGGTCAGCAGGTTGTTATACGCCTCCTCATACGGGTTATTCTCCCCCAACTCATTGAGCCAGGAACGGACCACCACCAGCGCTGTGTCGATCATGCACTCCGCCAGCGCACGTTCCACCACTGCTATTTGTTCTTCCAATGTCTGTGCCATCCAATCTTCAAATCTTCCAATCTTCAAATTCTCAAATCTTCAAATTTTCAAATCTTCCAATCTTCAAATCTCCTCTTTGATGAGGTAGTCATTCCTGCTCGGGCTGTTGCGGATCACTAATTCCGCCAGGAACCCTGCGAGGAACAACATACATCCTAATATCATCATCAGTATTGCGATATGGAAATACGGATTGACGCCCACGAGCATCGCCTGCACCCCGTGCGAGAGCGCGTAGAGCTTCATGCCGCCCACTACGATCACGGCGATAAATCCGATGAAGAACATCAGACTTCCCACCAGTCCGAAGAAATGCATCGGCTGTTTGCCGAACTTATTCAGGAACCACAAAGTCATCAGATCCAGATAGCCGTTCACGAAACGGTTGATGCCGAACTTGGAGGTGCCGAACTCCCTCTTGCGGTGTTGCACCACTTTCTCGCCTATCTTCGTGAACCCCGCGTTCTTCGCCAGGTACGGGATATAACGGTGCATCTCGGAGAACACCTCGATGTTCTTCACCACCTCCTTGCGATAGGCTTTCAGACCGCAGTTCATGTCGTGCAGCTGAATACCCGTCACCTTGCGCGCCGTGGCGTTAAAGAGCTTGGACGGCAGGTTCTTCGTCAACTTGTTATCGTACCGCTTCTGTTTCCATCCGGAGACGAGGTCATACCCCTCTTCCGTAATCATCCGGTACAGTTCGGGTATCTCGTCCGGACTGTCCTGCAGGTCGGCATCCATGGTGATCACCACATCGCCCTGCGCCGCCTTGAAACCGCAGTACAACGCCGCGCTCTTGCCGTAGTTCCGCCGGAAACAGATACCGTGCACCTCTCCCCTCTCGACTCTCGTCTCTAAACTCTCCCCTGTAGGCGCTTTAGCGCCGTCCTCTAAACTCTCAACTCTCAACTTTTCTATGACGCTCCACGACTCGTCGGTCGAGCCGTCATTGACAAAAATGACCTCATAGGAAAACTTATTCTCCTTCATTACGCGTGCTATCCATTCGTACAGTTTGGGCAGCGACTCCGCCTCATTATAAAGCGGTACTATTACAGAAATATCCATGTCTTAATTCTTTTGCGTCTGCAAAAGTACTGCTTTTTTTGCATATATGCAAGCGAAAGGTTTTTTTCAATGTACAATGTACAATTTACAATGTACAAAGGGCTTTTGGAGTTTAGTACAAGGTTCTAAGATCCGTACGGACTCATCTGTTTGTACCAAAGCCAATAGGACGCTTTGTGAATTGTGAATTGTGAATTGTGAATTGTGAATTGTGAATTGTGAATTGTGAATTGTGAATTGTGAATTGTGAATTACCTTTATCCCTGATGCTGCGCATCGTACTCCTGACCACAAACTTTCCATAAGTACGCACGCATGGTGCGTTTGCCGCCGGAGGTGTTGAGCTGGGCTGCGAAGTTCTCCTGATCCTCGGTGACCTTCATCAGGTCCTTGGAGCGGGCCTTCACCATCGCTGACACCTCGGTGAAACGGGTGTGGATAGCGAGCTCCTTCGAGCTGAAGTGCGTGCGGCGTGCGGGCGCCTCGCGCAGGTAGATGCGGTTGCAGTCGGACGACTCCGTAGCCGCTACGCGGTGGGTTGCCAGCAACATCTTCTCGCAGCTGTGCTGACCGTTCTTACTCGGTTTCGATAATGCGCCGGACACATGATCTATTCCGGCTGAATAAACTACTTTTGCCATTCGCGTTCGGCAATCGGTGTGCATTGGTTTATACCGCTCCGCTAAATAAACGGGCAACCGATGCCTCCGCTCTCCCCACCGGGTGCACTACGTTAGCGCCCGTCGGGGACCCTCTATGCCGATTGAGAGGGGAAAAAAAGTTAATGAATAGGTTTAAATGATTGGTTTGGTTTCTGAGGCATAGCCTGTATTTATTTTGCCTGTTTTTGTAAAAAAAGATACAGGGTTAAATACAGAAGCTTGTATTTTTTTTCTTGTATTTTTGATAAAAAAAGATACAGGCTATAACCCGGAAAGTGCATTGCTACA
>CAJOCN010000033.1 GCA_905233255.1 Paludibacteraceae bacterium | reverse complement strand
GATGCTCCTTGGCACCCACCGCGTAGCGGCCACCGAGAGCAAAGAGTGTAACCGCCTCTATCTCCGCAAACCGGCGGAGCGCCGCACGCACTTCAGCTCGAAGGAGCTCGCTCTCCACACCCGTTTCACCGAGGTGGCAGCGATGGTGAAGACCCGCGCCAAGGACCTCATGAAGGTCACCGAGGATCAGGAGAACTTCGCTGCGCAGCTCAACACCTCCGGCGGCAAACGCACCATGCGGGCGTACTTATGGAAAGTTTGTGGCGCGGAGTATGATGCGGAGCATCAGGGATAAGAAGACCCCACCCGACCTCCCCTAAAGGGGAGGGGAAGGGGGGCGAAAGGCGAAAGGTAATTCACAATTCACAATGAGAAAAATCGTCCTTCGGGGCGGTTTTTTTTGCGTATATCAAAAAAAAGCCGTACCTTTGCACCATGATTCAGGCGATACGGGACATAGCGGCGCAGTTAGAAGCAGCGTATGACGCGGATGAAGCGAGGGCGCTGGCGCGGTGGGTCGTCGAAGAGACGAACGAGCCGGAAGAGGCAGCAAGCGCCATCGAGCGCTTGCTGAGGCATGAGCCGGTGCAGTATGTCTTCGGGCACGCGCTATGGAACGGACTGGACCTCAAAGTAACGCCCGCTACGCTAATCCCCAGACCCGAGACAGCCGAACTGGTGGAGCGAATAGGGAGGAGACCTTCCCCCGTTCCCTTCCTGAAGGACGGGGTGGTTCGCGTGCTGGATATAGGAACCGGGAGCGGGTGCATAGCGATAGCACTGAAGAAAAAGCACCCGGAGTGGGAAGTGACGGGAATAGATATATCTGCGGAGGCGATTGAGGTGGCGAAAGAGAATGCCATACGCAACGGCGTGGAGGTGGCGTTTGAAGTAGCCGATATATTCAGCAAGGTCATACCTGAATCAGCAATCAGCAATCAGTTATTCGACCTCGTCGTCTCCAATCCGCCATACATCTGCGAGAACGAGAAAAGCTCGATGGAATCGAATGTTTTGGACTATGAACCGGGCACGGCGCTCTTCGTACCGAACGATGATCCGATGCTCTTCTACCGACGGATAGCCGAACTGAAGATAGGCAGGTATCTCTTCTTCGAGATCAACGAGGCGTACGGCGCCGAGGTGGCGCAGACCATGCGTGACTGCGGCTACACGGATATACAGATAATTCAAGATATGTATGGAAAGGACCGAATTGTCGAGTGCCGAATGGCTGAATAAGGCACAAGCCTACTGCGCCTGGGCGGAACACTGTGCCGCCGATGTGCGACGTAAGTTATACGAGTGGGGCGCTCCCTCGGATTTGTCCGATGAAATCGAGGAAAGTCTCTATTCGGACGGGTTCCTGAACGATGCACGTTTCTGCTCCGCCTACGTGCATGACAAGGTTGCGTACCAGGGATGGGGAAGGGTGAAGATCCAAGCCGGACTAAGAGCGCTCCAACTGCCCGAACCGGCAATCCGTGAGGCGATGGAGGAGATAGATGAGAAGCAATATAAGGCGAACCTGCTGAAACTGGTCAAACAACGGCGAGGAGACAGCGAAGACAAGCGGATGCGATTCCTCGCACAAAGAGGATTTACATTCGATGAAATCAGGAATATTAGCATATGAATTACGAAAAATACATAGCGCGGTGTTTAGAGATCGCCAAGCGCGGTGAGTATTACGTAGCTCCTAACCCGATGGTAGGAGCGGTATTGGTGGGACCTAACCCCGACCCTTCCATAAAAGGAAAGGAGATGATTCTTGCTGAGGGGTGGCATGAGCAGTACGGCGGCCCACATGCAGAAGTTAATTGTTTTAGAAACCTCGACATATCATCATATCGACATATCGACATGTCGAAATGTACGCTCTTTGTGTCCTTGGAGCCGTGCTCACATTACGGCAAGACGCCCCCTTGCGCCAAGTTGATCATCGAGAAAGGAGTCGGAAAGGTGGTGGTAGGTATGTTAGATCCCAATCCGCTGGTAGCCGGCAAAGGCGTAGCTATGCTTCGCGAGGCAGGAATAGAGGTGGAGGTGGGTGTGTTAGAGAGCGAGTGCCGGGAGTTGAACAAACGGTTCCTCTCGCTCCATGAGAAGCACCGCCCTTACATCATCCTCAAATGGGCACAGACGGCAGACGGATTTATAGACCGTCTTCGGCTGACAGACCGCTACGCTGATAGAGAACAGACCGCTTGCGCTGATGGGCTGGTTCACCTCAATGGCGCACTCGCGATTTCTACGATGAAAACGAAAGAAATCGTACATCGGCTGCGTGCGGAGAACATGGCTATTATGGTCGGTACGAACACCGTGATCATGGATAACCCGCGGTTGCTGAATACCCATTGGGAGGGGCGTAATCCCATCCGCGTGACGATTGACCGCCACGGACGCATTCCTGCGGATGCAAGGATCTTCGGACCGGAAGCCGAGACTATCGTCTATCGCGAGCGGACGGATTGGCCTTTCATCATAGACGATCTGGCAAAGAGGGGTATTCACTCCATCCTTGTAGAAGGCGGTACCACGCTGCTCAACCATATCTTAGAGACCGGTATATGGGACGAGATCCACGTGGAGGTGGCGCCGGAGATCACTATCGGAGAAGGCGTTGCCGCACCGAAGATAGACCTCCCGGAAACCTACGAAGAGGTGGACGGACATAAGCTTTATACAATAAAAAAGTAGAAATATTTGCATATATGCAAAATTTTTCGTACCTTTGCAGCCAAATAAGAAAAAACAAGTATCAATGAAAGAAATAACGACTAAGAAACTGATGGATACCATTATCGAGGGTATCCGAAACCGTAAAGGACAACGGATTGTGACAATCGACCTGCGCAAGATCAAAGAAGCGCCGGTAGAGATGATGATTATCTGCGAGGGACAGAGTAACACCCAAGTGGCAGCTATTGCCGATGAAATCGATGATTTTGTGCGTACCACGACCCACGTACACCCGCTGAGCGTAGCGGGCGTGGAGAACGCAGAATGGGTAGCGATGGACTATGGTACGATCTTTGTGCATGTGATGCAGCGCGAGCCCCGTGCGTTCTATGATATCGAGCACCTGTGGGCGGACGGGAAGGTAACAGAGTTACCGGAAGAGTGAAAAATGAAGAATGAAGAATGAAAAATGAAAAATGAGGAATGGCAGAGAAGAGTAATAATACGAACAGGCGGCGGATGCCGCAACCGCAGCGGTCGAACGGTCAGGGCGGTCCGCGCAGATGGATAAGCCTCGTGTTCTACACGTTGGCTTTCGTTGTTTTAGGGTTCTATCTCTTTGGCGACAAAGAGGGAGCCGGAATGAGTAAAGAACTGAGTTATACCAAACTGACGGCATATATCGAGGCCGGGGCAATCGAGAAGATCGAGGTGACGGATGACCTGATGGCGTCCGCGCATGTGAGACCGCAGAGTTACACCTTAGTGTTCGGTACCCAGGGTGACGGCGAGCGCG
The DNA here is from genome assembly GCA_905233255.1 of Paludibacteraceae bacterium. GTDB lineage: Bacteria > Bacteroidota > Bacteroidia > Bacteroidales > Paludibacteraceae > Colicola. The sequence continues at coordinate 17,901 of CAJOCN010000033.1, read as the reverse complement.
CCAAGGGTGTGCTCAAGAGTCAGGTACCCTCCATCGAGGAGTTCTCCAAGTACATGGATGGTGTGAATACCTCCCGAAAGGATAGTGGTCAGGCGGTGATTGACGTGAAGTACACCAAGTCGCATGACTACTGGTACCTCATTCTCGTCAATATACTGCCGTTTGTGCTGTTTATATTGTTCTTCGTCTATATGAGCCGCGGTATTGGCAGCGGCGGAGGAATAGGCGGTATCTTCGGCGTAGGCAAAGCGCAGGCACAGCTCTTTGACCAAGAGAAGAAAGACAAAGTGACCTTCGAAGATGTAGCCGGTCTGTACGGCGCCAAGCAGGAGGTACAGGAGATCGTGGAGTTCCTCAAGAACCCCAAGAAATATACCGAGATCGGTGCTAAGATCCCTAAGGGCGCACTGCTCGTAGGCCCTCCGGGAACGGGTAAGACTCTGCTCGCCAAAGCCGTAGCCGGCGAGGCGGGAGTGCCGTTCTTCTCGATGAGCGGTTCGGATTTCGTAGAGATGTTCGTGGGTGTCGGTGCGAGCCGTGTACGTGACCTCTTCCGTCAAGCGAAAGAGAAGTCTCCTGCCATCATTTTTATCGATGAAATCGACGCAATCGGCCGTGCCCGTGGCAAGGGCGTGATGACCGGAGGCAATGACGAACGCGAGAGCACGCTCAACCAGCTCTTGACGGAGATGGACGGTTTCGGCACCAACAGCGGCGTGATCATCCTCGCGGCTACCAACCGTGCCGATGTGCTCGATGCGGCATTGCTGCGTGCCGGTCGTTTCGACAGGCAGATCCACGTAGAGTTGCCTGACCTGCAGGAGCGTAAAGAGATCTTCCTCGTACACCTCCGTCCTATCAAACTGGACGAGACGGTAGATGTCGATTTCCTGAGCAAGCAGACCCCGGGTTTCTCCGGAGCCGATATAGCTAATGTATGCAACGAGGCGGCGTTGATAGCTGCCCGCGGCGGAAGGAAGAAAGTAGGCAAGCAGGATTTCATGGACGCTGTGGACCGTATAGTAGGCGGTCTGGAGCGCAAGAACAAGATCATGACCGACGAGGAGAAACGCTCGATTGCTTTCCACGAAGCAGGTCACGCTACGATCAGCTGGTTGTTACGGTGGGCGAACCCCTTGGTCAAAGTGACGATCGTGCCGCGCGGCATGGCGTTAGGCGCAGCGTGGTACCTGCCTGAGGAACGCCAACTGACCAACGAGGAGCATATACTCGACGAACTCTGTTCGCTCTTAGGCGGTCGCGCAGCGGAGCAACTCTTCCTGGAGCAGACCTCTACCGGCGCGCTCAATGATTTGGAACGCGCGACGAAACAGGCGTACGCCATGGTGGCTTACTACGGCATGAGCGACAAGCTGAAGGATGTCTCGTTCTACGACTCGACGGGCCGGTACGACTATGGTTTCACGAAGCCTTATTCGGACAAGACTGCCGCTACCATTGACCAGGAGACCCAACGTATCATCGCCGATCAGATGGCACGTGCCAAACATATCCTGAGCGACCATGCGGAGGGACACCATCAGATCGCCCAACTGCTGATAGAGCGCGAGGTGATCACCTCCGAGGATGTAGAGCGGATCTTAGGTCCCAGACCGTGGAAGAGCCGCGGGGACGAACTATTAGAGGTGAACGCCGCACTCGCAGAGGCGGAGAAACCCAAGAAAGCGAAAAAAACGCGCAAGAAGAAAGAGCCTGCCCCGACCGCAGAAGAGGAGAAGGAGCCCAATGAAGAACAAAAACAATGAATGATATGAGAAAACTCACTTTTGCTATCTCGTTGCTCATGGCAGCGATGGTAGTTTCGGCGCAAGAAGCACCCCAGAAAATGCCGATGGATCCGGAGGTTCGTTACGGTAAGTTGGATAACGGCCTGACCTATTATATCCGTCATAACGAGCAACCCAAACAGCGTGCGGAGTTCCACATCGCCCAGGCGGTGGGTGCTATCCTGGAGGAAGATCACCAGAACGGTCTGGCGCATTTCCTGGAGCATATGGCGTTCAACGGTACCCAGCATTTCCCGGGTAAAGGAATCATCAATTATTTCGAGTCCGTAGGTGTTAATTTCGGCGGAAACATCAATGCCTACACCTCTATTGACGAGACGGTTTACCGCCTTTCCGACGTACCGACCTACCGTGCCGGTATCGTAGATAGTGCCCTCTTGGTGATGCATGACTGGAGCTGCGGCTTGCTGCTTCTGGACGAGGAGATCGACGCCGAGCGCGGCGTGATCCTGGAAGAATGGCGTACGGGCCGCACGGCACGCCGCCGTATATGGAAAGAGATGAACGCCCGTATGTATCCGGGTACGCAGTACGCCAAGCGCGACGTGATCGGCGACACCGCCGTGATCAATAACTTCGCGTACCAGGCACTCCGCGACTACTACCATAAATGGTACGGTCCGGACAATCAGGCGATCATCGTGGTAGGCGACATCAATGTCGATACCATCGAGGCGAAGATCAAAGCCCTCTGGGCGGATGTACCGCGCCGTGCCAACTACGGCGAGCGCCCGATCTACACCGTCAACCATAACGACAAGCCGCTCGTAGTGATCGTGACCGACAAAGAGGCGGAAGGAAGCCGTATCACAATGGAGTATAAGTTCGACCAACTGCCGGACGAGATGCAAGGCACGGCGCATGAGTACATGCTGGAACTCGTACGCGGTTTGGCCTGCGACATGCTGGACAACCGTTTCTCGGAGCTGGCGCTCGATCCCAAGGCTTCGTTCACCGGCGCCGGTTGCTACTACGGCGAGGCAGCGAAGAAGATGGACGCTTTCTACGGTATTATCATCCCGAAAGAGGGCCGCGAGACGGAGGCGTATAACGACCTGCTGTACCAGCTGGAGAAGATGCACCGCTACGGCTTCACCAACGCCGAACTGGAGCGCGTGAAGACGGAGAAACTGAACGCGATGGAGAAATACTACAACGAGCGTAACACCCGCCAGAACATTACCCTCGCCCGCGAGTGCATCCGTCACTACGAGGACGGCGAGGCGATGCCGGGTGTACAATGGGAGTACGATTTCGTACAAGCCGTACTACCGATGATCAGTCTGGAGACAGTCAATAACGTAGCCAAGGCACTGATCCATACCAACCCCACCGTAGCTATCTCCGGACCGGAGAAAGAGGGCGTGCATATTCCTTCGGAGGAGGCTATTCTTGCTTCTCTGGCAGGACAGAGCGAGTTGGCTATCGAGGCACCGGTAGAGGAGGTCATTGACACCGAGTTGGTGAAGAAAGCACCGCATAAGGGTAAGATCAAAACCGTCACCCGCAACGAGGATTTCGGTACTACCGAGTGGGTGCTCAATAACGGCGTGAAGGTAGTGATCAAGCCGACTGAATTCAAAGCCGACGAGATCCTGATGAGGGGTTTCTCGAAGGGCGGTCTGAGTCTGGTGAAGACCGACGATCTGCCGTCCGCCATGGTAGCTACGAATATAGTAGAGTACTCCGGTATAGGGCGGTTCAACTACACCCAGCTGGAGAAAGCGCTGACGGGTAAGACGGTCTCGGTGAGCCCGGGTATCTATGAGAACACCGAGCAGATAGCCGGTTCGTCTGCGGTCAAGGACCTGGAGACCATGCTCCAGCTGACCTATCTCTATTTCACGGCTCCGCGCCGCGATGAGCAGGCCTACGAGACCTTCATGGGTCAGATGCATAACTCGCTCGTCAACCGCGACAAGAACCCCAAGACCACCTTCTCTGACTCTATCCAGATGATGAGTTCGAACCACTCGCCGCGTACGATCCTGGTAGATCAGGCGTTGCTGGAGAAGATCTCTCTGGACAAGGCGTTAGAGATTTACAAAGCCCGTTTCGCCAACCCTGCGGACTTCACCTTCATCTTCGTAGGTAACATCAATGCCGAGGATCCGAAGGTGCAGGATCTGATCTGTCAGTGGCTGGGCGGTCTGAAGACCAAGAAAGGTCGTTTCGAGCCGATTGTGGACCATCATGTGCGTGTCGCACCGGGCGTACAGAAGAACTATTTCAGCCGCTCAATGGAGACCACAACGGCTTCCAACCGCATCCAGTACACCTCCTACGATATCCCGTATAACCTCACCAACGACCTGAACATGGAGATGATCGGTCGTATTCTCTCCACCCGCTATCTGGAGTCGATCCGCGAGCGCGAGGGCGGTTCTTACGGCGTAGGTACCTACGGATACGTATCCGGTCTGCCGGCTCCCGAAGCAGGGCTGATCATGCAGTTCGACACCGATCCCAAGAAACAGGCTCGCCTCATGGAGATCATCCACGAGGAGGTACAGACCATTATTGACAACGGTCCGCTCGCCAGTGATCTGCAGAAAGAGAAAGAGTCGATGCTCAAGGACTATCAGGAGAACCTGGAGAAGAACGGCTTCTGGCGCAACGCGATTTATATATACTATATCTACGGCGTCAATGAGATCCGCGATTACAAGCCGGCGGTAGAGGCTATCACCGCCGAGACAGTACAGCAGACGCTCAAGAAACTCGTCTCCGCCGGTAATATGTACGAGGTAGTCATGTTCCCGGAATAAGGTGTACGGCGTAAAGTGTATGGTGTATGAATATAGTAGTAGTCAACGATGACGGATGGGGCACGGCAGGCATCCGCCTGCTCGCCAAGGAAATGACCAAAATAGGACGCGTGACGGTGATTGCGCCGGACGGGCCGAGAAGCGGTTTCGGTGCCTCCATCACTGCCGCCAAACCGATCTACCTGCGTAAGATAGAGGACCACGATCTGAACGGCGCGGAGGTTTATGTGACGAGCGGCACGCCGGCGGACTGTATTAAAATAGCCCGCGAGTACCTCTTCCCGAACGATCCGATCGACCTCGTGGTATCAGGTATCAACCACGGTTCCAACGCCGCCATCAACGCCATGTATTCCGGTACGATGGGTGCATGTCTGGTAGCGGCGGAGAAAGGCATACCGGCTGTAGGATGGTCTATAGACAGCCATCTGATGGACGTCGATCTGCACTGGTTGCAGCCCTTCCTGGTCGAGGTCACCCAACACCTCTATGAGGAAGGTATCGCCCCGCGCACGTGCTTTAATATCAACGCGCCCGTGGGCGAGATAGAAGGTATCCGGTGGACGAGGCAGTGCGTAGGCCATTGGGCGAACGAACTGGTGGAGATGGATAAAGAGGCGTTGCCGGAAGGCGCACTGAAGGGATGGACCCTCGGCGGCGAGTTCGTCAATGACGAACCCGGTTCGACCGACACGGATATATGGGCGATGGAGCACCAGTTGCTCTCCATCACGCCCCTGATGATCGACTGGACGGCTTATGGATCGCTTTGACCGATACTGGATAGGGATCTTGGTAGGGCTCATCCTGCCGGCGGCTTTCGGACTGACCTATATAGAGGTGATGAACCTGTGGTATCCGCTACAGACCTTGCAGTTTCAGGCGGGCGGCGTGTTGTCCAAGCTGCTGTTAGTGAGTGTCTTTCCCGACCTGGCGCTGATCTTTGTCTTCTATACGACGGACACGTGGCGCCTGTCGAAAGGCGTCCTGATAGGAGCAATGCCGTATATTCTGGCAGCGCTTATGGTTTCGATGTAATGATTTGGGCAGCTGTAGCCGAAGCCGGTTTGTCACCCAAGAGAGAACGGAGGTGTTCGTATGAGGCGAGCATCTCTTTTTTATAGGCTTCGTCGTGCAAGAGGCGGTCTAACTCTGCCGCTACTTTCGCCTCCGTGAAGTCATTGGCGATACATTCCTTGATCACCTCCCTGCCCTCGATGATATTGACGAGGGTGAAGTGCTTAATGGAGAAAAGGAGGGGTTGTGCCCATCTCCGGATAAGACCGATCAGTCCGGAGTATGCCAAGTGATAAACGGCTACCTGCGGGCAGCCGAGGAGGGCGCTCTCGAGGGTTGCTGTACCGGAGTTGACGATAGCCGCAGAGGCTGTCTGCAGCGCGCCATAGGTATCGCGGGTGAGTGTTTCTCCCTCGCGCAGGTAGGGCGCATAGAAAGCATCTTCTATACCCGGAGCGGCACAGACGGTAATCGTATAGTCCGGGAACCGCCTCGCCGCCTCTAACATGCGCCCGAGGCAATGACTGATCTCGGACCGACGGGAGCCGGGGAGAAGGGCGATGCAAGACCGCCCTTCGGGCTGTAGGACCGCTGCGCTGTAGGACCGCTTCGCTGTAAGACCGCTGCGCTGCAGGATTTCTTCGGCGGTGGGGTTGCCTACGTACTCGCAGGAATAGCCGTAGCGGGCGTAGAAAGCGGGCTCAAAGGGGAAGATGCCGAGCACGCGGTCGCATAGCCGTGCGATCCGATGGATGCGTCTGCGTTTCCACGCCCAGACCTTGGGGGGTACGTAATAATAGATCTTGGTAGCATGCAGATGTTTCCGGCAGAAAGCCGCCATCCTCAGATTGAAAGAGGGGTAGTCGATGAGGATGAGGGCGTCCGGTTGGTCATTTAACAGCGATTCTTTGGCAATCCGGAAATTGTCGCGCACTTCGCGCCAATGGCGGATGACCGCTACGAAGGCCATGAACGCCATTTGGTTTATATGGCGGTATAGACGGCACCCGGCGGCTTGCATTCTGTCGCCGCCGAGTCCCGAGAAAGTCGCTTCCGGTTCACGACGCTTGATCTGTTCGATCAGTGCCGCTGCGTGTAAATCACCGGAGGCTTCGCCCGCTATGACATAGTACTTACCCACTTTATTTAATGACTTCCATCACTTTACGGGCGAGGGCGTTTGCCTCTTCCATCGTCGCCGCCTCCGAATAGACACGTATGATGGGTTCGGTGTTCGACTTGCGAAGGTGTACCCATCCGTCGGCGAAATCTATCTTCACACCGTCTCTGTCGTTCACACGTTCGTTTTTGTATAGTTCCTTGACGCGTGCGAGGATGGCGTCCACATCGGTCTCGGGGGTGAGGTCGATACGGTTCTTGGAGATACAGTAGTCAGGCAGGGTGCGGCGCAGTTCGCTCACCTTCATATCAAGGTGCGCCAGGTGGCTGAGAAAGAGGGCGATGCCTACGAGTGCGTCTCGGCCGTAGTGACAGGCGGGATAGATGACGCCGCCGTTGCCCTCGCCGCCGATGACGGCGTTGACGCGTTTCATCTCGGCTACCACGTTCACCTCGCCTACCGCGGAAGCGCTGTACTCGCCCCCGTGAGCCTTCGTGACATCGCTCAGAGCGCGGGTGGAGGACATGTTGCTGACGGTGTTGCCCGGGGTGTGCGAGAGGACATAATCGGCTACGGAGACGAGCGTGTATTCCTCTCCGAACATGTCTCCGTTCTCACAGATGATGGCGAGTCGGTCCACATCGGGGTCGACTACGAAGCCCACATCCGCCTTGCCGGACTTGAGGAGGTCGCTGATCTCGGTCAAGTGTTGCGGCAGGGGTTCCGGGTTATGCGGGAAACGACCGTTGGGCGTGCAGTTGAGTTCGATGATATCCTCTACGCCTACGGCGCGCAGGATAGCGGGGATAGCCAATCCGCCAACCGAGTTGACGCAGTCAATCGCTACCTTGAAATGACGTTTCTTGATTGCCTCCACATCGACGAGTTTGAGTTTGAGCACCTGCTCCACGTGGTAGGGCAGGTAGTCCTTGGTGGTCATATGCCCGAGGTCGTCCACCTCGGCAAAGGTAAAGTCCTCTTTTTCAGCTATCGCCAGCACACCTTTGCCTTCTGCGTCGTTGAGGAACTCGCCTTTCTCGTTGAGGAGCTTGAGGGCGTTCCATTGTTTGGGGTTATGGCTGGCGGTGAGGATGATACCTCCGGCAGCTTTCTCTCCGGTGACAGCCAGTTCGGTTGTCGGGGTGGTGGCGAGCCCTATGTTCACTACATCGTAACCCATGCCCATGAGGGTACCGCACACGATCTGCTCGACCATATGTCCGCTCAGCCGGGCGTCGCGTCCAACTACAATCACATTATTATCCGGCATCGCAGTGCGTCGTTGCGTGGCGTACGCCGCTGTGAAACGAACGATATCCACGGGGTTCAAGCCCTCGCCAACGCGGCCGCCAATCGTTCCGCGGATACCGGAAATAGATTTTACTAAACTCATATTATTGCTTGATTTTGATTTTCAGGATATAGACATAGGGAGTGACGGTTGTTTGGTCCTCCGTGAAACCCTGTTTGCTGGGGACGATGAGTTCGCACTGTGAGTCGGTGTATTTCATCAGGCGAACAGCTCTGTGCCATCCCTCCGCCGAACATTCGCTAATATTGTCGAGGTGGAACTCCATCGGATATGCCACATCGAGTGTAGTCCAATAATTGAGGGTATCGGCGTTCTCGGTGAGAGCGAACTTCTTGTACCGGGCTACGATGAGGTCGTTCGTGACGGCGGAGTATCCGGTGGTATCGCCGCGGTTGATGAGATGGAAATAGAGGTCATCCACTCCCGGAATCTGATAGTAGTCATTCTCTCTCCACTCGTAGTTGTCGGGCGGAAGGGTAGTGAGGATATTCAGGTTCTTCCGGCGGAGGTAGTTCTCAATCAGTTTGTCCTCCTGCCGGCGCTGGTTGGAGTAGGCGTTTGAGGCGCAGCCCGCCGCAATGAGGCTTACTCCCATTAGGATAAAAAATACAATCTTCTTCATTATTTCAGTTCTAATTCTATTATTACATTCTCGTAAGGCGGAACATGGTCGTTTCCCTGTTGCCCGTATGCCATATACCATGGTACGTACATTCGGGCTTTTCCTCCCGGGTGCAGTTCGTCAATGTTCCACTCCACGGCACCGGGCAGTTCGTTTTTCCCGAGCGCGTAGGTGCCTTCCGCATCGAGGAGCAGCTTACCGTCAAGGGCGTATGTGCGGAGGCGGAGCGGGCAGGAGCCGGTGGGTGAAGGCAGTTGATCATTACCGCGATCGATGATCAGCATCCATACATTTCCGTCATAGAGGGCGTACGGCTCCTCTTGGGCAGACACGATGCGTAGCAGTTCATCGTCAGCCGCTTGAGCGAGGTGCATGTTCAGCTCCATCATCGCGAGGGTAGCTGTGTCCTCTTTGGGCGCTTGTCCCTTGCGTTGGCTGGGGATCTGCGGTCCTTTTCCGCCGCACGCGGTCAGCAGTAGTGCGATCCCCCCAACCGCTAACCGATGCCATAGTTTAGTCATTCTTATGTTCACTTTTGCTTCTCTCCAGCGCCGCCTTGCGGTACTCGCTCGGTGTGATGCCGTAGGTGTTCTTGAAGCACTTGGCGAAATACCGGCTGTCGTTCATACCCACCATGTAGGTGACCTCGGTGATGTTATACTGCCTCTCCTCCAGGAGTTGCGCCGCGCGTTTGATACGCATCTCGCGGATGAACTCCACAGGGCTGAGGCCTGTCATGGACTTCAGTTTGTTGAAGAAGACAGTCCGTCCCATATTCATCTCCTCCACGAGGTCATCTACGGTCAGGGTGTTGTTTTCCAGCTGTTTGTTCATGACATCCAGCAGTCTGGCGAGGAATGCGTCTCCCGGCATGTTGTCATCCATCTTCTGCGGCTCCAGCCTCATCAGGCGCTGGCGGTAGCTGTTCTCCAGTTGCTCCCGTTGGGCCAGGATGTTATGTACTCTGGCGCGCAGGTACTCGGGTTCGAAGGGCTTCGTTACATAATCGTCCGCTCCGTATTCCAGCGCTTTCAGCCGGCTCTCGATAGCCGTCTTAGCCGTCAGCAGGATCACCGGAATGAAGTCAAAATCCTGGTTCTGTTTGATATACTGGGTCAGTTCCAGTCCATCTACCTTGGGCATCATCAGATCGGTGATCACCAGGTCGATCGGTTTGGTCCGTATTATCCGTTTGGCCGCCTCTCCGTCGGGTGCTGTCTCCACGTGGTAATCCTTACTGAGGATGCCGGCGAGGAAGGTCCGCATGTCTTTGCTGTCATCCACGATGAGGATGGTCCGTTGCGATTCGTGTTGCTCGTTCTGCAGTTGTTCTATCTTGTCCTCGAGGGTCGGCGGAGTGGAGGTTGTACTGTTATCATCCGCGATGAAGTCCACCTCGGGTCCGAAATGCTCTTTGCCGGTGCGGATCATGACGGTGATGGTTGTACCCTTGTTGACCTCGCTCTCCACCTCTATGTGTCCGTGGTGGAGTTCGACCAGTTCTTTGGTCAGGTTCATTCCGATACCTGTTCCACCGTTGGAAGAGAGGCTCAGTTCGTTATTGGAGGAGAAACGCTCGAAGAGCACGCTCCTTTTCTCCGGCGGGATGCCGATACCTTCGTCCTGTACGGTGAGGGTCACAAATCCCGGTTTGGAGTCCACGAAGACACGTATGGCCTTTCCCGCGGGCGTGAACTTAAAGGCATTGCTCAGGAGGTTCCAGACGATGGTGTCCATTCGTCCGCGGTCCACCCAAACGGTAGAGTCCTCGGCGCGGTTCTCCACCTCGAAACGGATATGTTTGTCTTCCGCCTCTTTGCGGAAATTAGCGCATGTCTCTTCCACCAGGTCGCTCAGCAAGGTCTGTTGCACCTTCAGTTTCATTTTCTGGTTCTGGACCTTACGGAACTCCAGGAGCTGGTTCACCATCCTCAGCATGCGCTGGCTGTTGGATTGTACGATCTCCAGTTGGCTGCGGACGGATTGGCTGATCCGCTCGTTCTGCAGGATATTCTCCACCGGCGCCACGATGAGTGTGAGCGGGGTACGCAGCTCATGGCTGATATTGGTGAAGAACCGCAGTTTGATATCCGTCACTTGCTGCTCTAACATCACTTTCTGGCGCAGCATGTTGTAGGTGGTCACGATGTACGCCGTGAGGGCGATGATCAACAGGATGCCCAAGATATAGAGCGTGATGGCCCACCATGTCAGCCATAACGGTCTCTCTACATGAATAAAGAGCGTCTGTTCGTTGTCCGCTTCGCCTCCTTCCCGGTTGGTAGAGCGCACATGGAAAGTATAGTTGCCGTGGGGCAGTTTGCTATAGGTGACGCGGCGCAGGTCGGTCGGGTGGCTCCAGTTATTATCCACTCCGTCCATCTTGTAGCAATAATAGATCTTGTCAATCCCCACGTAATCCATTGCGGCGTACTCGATGGTGACACTGCTGCCGTGAGAGAGGGTGATGGAGGATCCTTCGTACTCCTCGTCCTGCGATGAGATACGAGTGATTCGGAGCGGCGGAGTGGTCGTTGTCCGTCGCACACGGGCGGGGTCGAAGGAGCAGTATCCGTTGGAATAACCGAAGAGGATGATGCCATTGGATGTACGGAGTGCCTCCGCCTCGGTGAAGAAGGTGTTGTGCTCGCCGTCCAGAGCGTCGTAGTAATAAATCGATCCTGTCTCCAGATCCAACTGGGCGATATCGCTCTCGGAGGTGAAATAGAGGCTTTTGCCGTCGCCTGTCATACTCAGGATAATGTCGTGGAAAGTCTCGACGGAATGAATCTCGTCCTTCGGGTCTTTAGGGTCCATGGTCAGCAGTCCCCCGCCAAAGGAGCCGAGCCATAGTTTGTCTCGGCTGTAGTATATGGCGCGTATGTCGTAGCTCGGTATGACGGTACTCTCCATGGTCTCCAGGTTGACGCGGAGGATACCGGTTGTGGTACCGCACCAGAGGGTCTCGTCCACGATCTCGATGTCGCGTACCTTCATACCCTGGCCTACTATCTGCGGTTGCGACCAGTTCGTGCCGTTCCACCGGAGGATATTGACCCCCCCGCCGTACGTGGCGACATAGAGCGCTCCGTCGCGCCCTTCCTCCAGGTCGTAAATATCCGGATGGTTGGTGGGGAGCGTCTTGCCGGTGGTCATGTTCTTGAGTCCGTTGCCCTTGGTGCCATAGAGCATTCCGTGCGAGCTCTCCAGGGCGCAATAGACGCCTGTCTCGGATTTGACAAGGGTCTGTACTTCGCCTTTCTTCGTCCGTACAAAAGCGCGTACCTCGCCGTTGTCATCCTGCGAGCGGCGCATATCGTGGAGTTGGTAGGGCGTGGGATCCATGTTCACGCAATCCACGCCTCCGTCGTAGGTGGCGATCCACATCTGTCCGTTTCGGTCCACGTAAGCCGTATGGATCATGTTCGTCACTCCCTCGATGGGATAGACCAGCTCGTCATTCTCGTAGTCGTAGTAGCTCCATCCGCCTCCGGTAGGGTTGACCCACGTGCGGCCTAAATTATCCTCCAGCAGGAAGAAATGCTCTCTCAACCGGCCGGCATAGCGGCTGTCCAGGGATGGAGTGAAACGTTTCCATTGGCCGTACCGGTAACGCATGATACCGTTGGTTTCATCGGCTTGCCAGACGATGCCTCTGGAGTCCACCTTGGTGTTCTTGTCCGTCTCTGCCATCTTCGCCATAAAGCCCTCCGGCAGGCTGTCGTACGGTTGCTCCACCGTCATTTTTCGGGACTCGTCTATCCGGTAGTAATGGCCGTCGTAGGTGCTCCACCATATTCGTCCCGCTTCGTCCTCGTAGATCATTACCACGCGGTTGTTGACATGCGCTTCCTCGCCGTTGTTCATGGCTTTGAAGACGCGGAAGGTGTAGCCGTCAAAACGGTTCAGACCGTCCCATGTACCGAACCACATGAATCCCTCTTTGTCTTGCAGGATAGCCATGACCGTGTTCTGGCTCAGACCGTCCTTGATGGAGTAGTGCTGTACCACGTAGTGTTCATGCGCGTTGAGGCGCAGTGTGCCTGCCAGCAGGATGAGCAGATAAATGAAGCGTTTCATATTCCTTTGTATATTGTCAAAATCCTTTCTCCGCTACGCGCTCGAGGTACCGGCCGTAGGCGGTCTTCATTTCTTTGCCGAGTGCGGCGAGGTGGTCGGCGGTGATCCATCCGTTGCGGTAAGCGATCTCCTCGATACAGCTCACGTAGAATCCCTGGCGGTTCTGGATGGTAGCGATGAAATTCCCCGCCTCCAGGAGGCTGTCGCAGTTACCGGTATCGAGCCATGCAAAGCCGCGACTGAAGAGTTTCACTTTCAGCGTGCCTTCGTTCAGATAGAGTTTGTTAAGGTCCGTGATCTCATACTCGCCGCGGGCGGAAGGCTGCAGACCGGCTGCTTTCTCGCAAACGGTCTTGTCGTAGAAATAAAGTCCCGGAACGGCATAGTTGCTCTTCGGGTGCTCGGGTTTCTCCTCCAGACTCAGTACCTTGCCGTCTCCGTCAAACTCCACAACGCCATAAGCGCGCGGATCCGCTACCTCGTAGCCGAAGATGCAGGCACCGCCGGCTTGGGCACTCGCCACGGCATCCTTGAGCATGTGACCGAAATGCTGGCCGTAGAACATGTTATCGCCTAAGATCAGGCAGCCGGGTTCGCCGTTCAGGAAGTCCTTGCCTAACACGAAAGCCTGCGCGAGGCCGTTCGGCACCAACTGTACCTTGTACTCCAGCTTCATGCCAATCCGGCTGCCGTCGCCCAAGAGCTCCTCGAACATCGGCAGGTCGCGCGGCGTGCTGATAATCAGCACCTCGCGGATGCCCGCAAGCATGAGCGTACTGAGGGGATAATAGATCATCGGTTTGTCGTAAACCGGCATGATCTGTTTGCTGATGGCTTTGCTGAGAGGGTACAACCTCGTTGCGCTTCCTCCGGCTAAAATAATTCCTTTCATGATTCAGTCATTTTATTTGCGCCTGCAAATTTACAACAAAAAATCCACATACGCAAGGAATGTGGAATTTTTTACATAGTAAATGTGTATTTTTTGTCAAAAGAGTGCCAAAATCGCCACAATGAGTGTACTGAACATCAGCACGGGCATCTGTTTGTCCAGTTTGTCCTCATGGGTCCATACGTACCATAAATGCCATGCCCAGACAGGGATGATGCACAGTGGCCAGAGATGTCCGAAGGCTGCAAAAATTGACACACAGCCGATCAGCAGCAGGCTGTGATAGACTCTTCCGCCGCGGGGACCCAAGAGACTCGCGAAGGTGTGTTTGCCATGTGCGCGGTCGTTCGCCATATCGCGGATGTTATTGAGGTTGAGCACGCCTACGCACGGCAGTCCGATGGCTGCGCCGCAGGCAAAGATCTCCCAACTCATCGTCTGTACCTGCAGATAATACGCACCCATCGTACTGAGCAGACCGAAGAACAGGAACACCCCTAAATCGCCCAGCCCCATATAGCCGTAACTATGCTTGCCGAGGGTGTATCCTATTGCTCCAAGGATCGCCAGCAGACCGAGTCCTATGAATCCTAGACTTTGTACACACCACAACGTACCGAAAGCACTGTAAATAAGCGAGATACCGAACACTATGCAGAGGCCCAAAAACAGCCCGATCATGGATTTCATTTGAGCCACGGTGATCTTACCGGCCTGCAGTCCGTAGGCGGCTCTGCCATGCTGGTCGGCGTCCGTGCCTTTCTGCGCATCGCCGAGCTCGTTGCAGAGGTTACTGAGGATCTGCAAACTCAACGTCGTCAGAATAGCTAAGACGAAAGTACAAAAGCCTACCCCCGACCCATCCATAAAGGGGCGGGAGAATAGTCCGGAAAGGCCCGTGCCGAGAATGATTCCCGACACCGAGAGCGGTAAAGTCCGCGGGCGGAGAGATTGAATGTAGGGAGACAAGGAAATTAAAAATTTAAAATTATCAATTAAAAATCAGTGCCTTAGCATCGTGCGGAGTGCAGGCGAGGGCTGACCTTCCGGGGTGAAGGATCCCATGTCGTAGCCGCCCCAGCCGAGCGGGGTGTACTCTGCCGGTTTCCATCCGCCATAGACCTGCGGCTCCCAGTAGAAGATACCGACGCAGGAGTCGATGGGTGCAATGCGGTTCAGGAAATCGGTCATCACTATATCGGATAGTGCGGCAACGGAGTCATAGACGGCTCCTTCTCCCCAATTCATCATGCCTACTTCGGCGATCATCACCGGGCGGTGGAAAGTGGCGATGAGAGCACGTATGTTCTCCTCTGCGCGTCGATTGGCCTCCTCCCACGGGAGACCGCTCCATGCGCTCATCATCGGGTAGTGGCTAAGACCGATCATATCGAAGAGTCCGCCGTGTGCCTCCATCTCACGGAAGAACCAGTCGCGGTACATGAATGCGTTATCGACATGTACGATCACATGCGCATCGGGGAAAGCCTCTTTGACGGCTTTGTAGCCGGTAGCGGTGAAGCCTGCGTACTCGTCCCAGTGATCAACCATCGGAGTGGCGGAAGCGCTGACGCGCGGGGTGCTCCGGTCGATCACTCTACCCACGGGCCAGAGCATGCCGTTAGGCGTCTCGTTGCCCACTTGCACCCATTCGGGCTTCACGCCCGCTTCTTTGAGCGCATAGAGCACGTCCAGCGTGTGCTCACGCACCGCCTCGCAGAGCTGCTCGTAGTTGTAGCCCTGCCAAGCCGCAGGGATTGTCTGGTGGCTCGGGTCGGCAAAGAAATCCGAATAGTGGAAATCGATCATCACGCGCAGTCCCTGTTTGGCTGCCCGCTTCGCCATAGTGACCACATCGGCTTTGTTGCTCCAGCCGGTGGAGTGGTTGACCCACACGCGCAGACGCACGGCATTCATGCCTGCCTCCTGCATGATGTCGAGGCAGTCGCCCTCTTTACCGTCTGCGGAATAGAAACGGACGGAGTCGTGCTCCATCTCGCTCAGCCAGCTGACGTCCGCACCTTTGGCGAACGACCCGCGGGGTGTCGTGGGTTGGTGATAACAAGCCGTGAGGCACAACGCGCCCACAAGGCACAAGAGAAAAACTTTGTTCATCATAATAGAGAGATATTTGCTTTGTTTCAAAACCGGCTACAAAGGTACAACAAAAATTACACATACGCAAGAAAAAGAGAAAAAATCGCCCCGAAGGACGATTTTTTGTTTAGCGCGGCAGTTTAGCAGATGTCGAAGTTAAACGATATGATTTCCAAGCCGATTTTGAAAAAAGTCTATCTGTCCAAGTAGCGTTGGAGGGTTCGGTATGTGGCGGTCAGTCCATCCGGGGCAGAGGCTGATGCGATGACCAGGTAGGGATTACCCGGCGTCTGTATCTCCAAGTCCGACAAGCGTCCCTGACAGATTTCCTCCAGTTGTCGGGCAGTGATACGACAAGCCACTATCTGCAGTCGCTCGCCGTTGTTTCTCCAGATTCGGATATGACCATCAGAATAGGCATATGTTTTCAGCGTTTGCCCATTAGATAGGTGTAAGGTCATATTGTTGTTGGCTTTCACCAGAGGCATGGCTTTATCTTCACGCCGGATAAACAGTTCCCACACAAAGCCCTTATTTCCGTCTTTGTCAATATATCCCTTGAGCCTTACAGCCGTATAATCATCCAAACGCACCGGTTTCATTTTAGCGAACCGCACAATGTTTGGGTCGTTGGTTTCGGTGCTCTCGATCAGCACGTTCTCCTCCCATAGTTCTCCTTCGGTTTGCAGAAAATCCTGAAGGAGAGCATAGCGTTTCTGAAACTTTTTGGAAGCGGAGCTACGTGCCTTGACCACACAAGTGTCTTTCGCATTGGAGAAAGTAACCTTGGTTATCTGATGATTGCAGAGTGAGTCCAGTAGCGGTTTGGCGATGTCGAATAAAACCGTTTGCTCGGTAATAGGTAGGGAGCGCCGTCTTCTGGGCGTATATTGTATATGTCCGGAATCCGCTACCAGAGGAATGACCGAACCGTTTGACAGTTCTAACGCCAAGTTGTCGCCCCTGGAAATCTTGATCATATGGTCAGTCCGAACCATCATATATGCATACAGTCCGTATAAGTGATTTTGGCGAGAGTCTGCCACCCCAATCAACCCGAGAGAAATGACATCCGGCTTTTTCGCATCAAAGGCATTGAAATCTCTATGAAAATTTACCAAATCGGTGAAAGCTACAGAAACGTGCTTAACCGAATCTCTGTTCACTATATCAAAATCAGGTTTCCAAGCGGTTTGGCTGTTCCACCAAGTATAGCCATGCAGTACCCCGGCAAGCAGCAGGATTGCTATACCCGCTTGCCGAAGTACATTTTTCCACTTAGCTTGAGGCTTATCGGTTTTTTCGTTTTCTGCCATAAAGATAAGTTTGGTAAAGCGGACTATTCCTTGAACATTTTTGCCGCAATGCATCCACCGACAAGGCTCAGAATGGCGAGAGTGACGGATGAGATTATCATTAGCCATGCCCCACCGGGCCAGTGCATGAAACGGAACAAATATGCAATACCAAGCAGTGCCAAAGCAAAGATCGCAACAGCTTCAATTATGCGGAGCTGATTGGCCGAAGGATTATCGTATTTCTTCAGCGCTCCGAATTGAAGGACATAGGCACTCAGGCAAATTGATTGGGTGAGCAACAATGTCGGCGCAATAATTGCAAGCAACAAGTCCCCTCCGGGCCAGTGCAAATTTTCAAACATACATGCCGTTAGAATAACAGCCATTAAGAGACCTGCCATACAGCAGAGTAGTCCTTGAAAAGTTCCTTTTTTCATATTCTCAATTACGTTTTTCCCCTCTTACACCTTCGGGGATTGGTTTTTTATACTACTTTACCTCCTGTCCGGTGACGGTGTAGATCTTGTTACCACGTAGGATGAGGAGCTGACCGTCGCGGAGGAGTTTGGAGACTTGCGGCAGATTGGTATCCACCTCTTCGATTGCGGTTTCCTGCCCGGGGAAGGAGTACGTCCATTGTGCTACCTCACTCGGGTCGTAGCCCTCCGCACAAGCGATTGCTTTGATCGTAACGGATCCGTTACCATACAGAACGATCGGTGCACTATAGACATATCCCGTTTGGCAATCCGGCTCGCTACCGTCCATGGTATAGCGGATAACCGCTCCTTCCGTAGCGCAGGAGAGCGTGAGTTGGGCACCAAGCTCCACTACTGTTCCCGATGTGATGGAGGCGACAGGTGTCTGAACCGGCTCGATAACCGTGG
>CAJOCN010000032.1 GCA_905233255.1 Paludibacteraceae bacterium | reverse complement strand
AAACGACACCCGATAGTTTGACTTGCGTCAGGGACTACCAGGAATTCCGATGCAAAAGTACTACATTTTTTTGAATTGTGCAAATTTTTGACAAAAAAATCGTTTTTTATTCAAAAAAGAAATTTTTATCAAATAAAATTACATTTTTTTTATGAAATATGCTGATTTTGAGGATATAATGTCGGCAGAAAGGATGGGAAGATACCTCGATGCGTGCAACGGCGATACAAACAAGGCTATGACACTGTATCGTAACAACTTACACCTTTCACAAGAAGTATTCACGGTAGTCAGTTGCTTTGAGGTTGCGCTCCGCAATTCAATCAGATAAAATAAAAACATCTTCCTGTCCTGTATAATAACGAAGTGAATTGATTTGCCCATATGAAGATGTTTTCTTTTTTAAAACTCTCAATTATTGTATCAGTTTGTTTATTTTGGGCTTCATGCGCCATCATCCGCGGCCAGATAGCGGACGGGCCGAGCGGCCCCTCTTCCTATAGTTTTGAGCATCACGCGCATGATACTATTGTCAATGGAGCAACGACTTTCAGCTTTCCATATGCTAATCAACAAGCTGAATGGATTGACACGCTTCATTTCTTTACGCAGCCTCCTGCATATAAACGGCCTCTAACCATGTGGGAAGCATTGGATGGCAAAACAGATACACAAGGTGTTCTAATCATCCAAAACGATAGCATCGTTTACGAGAAATGTCAGGGCGACATCTCGACTGACAGGATTGCTACAGTCTTCTCTGTCTCCAAATCGATCACTTCACTATTATGCGGCATCGCTGTTGACGAAGGGTATATCAAGAGTATCGACGATCCCGTAACTGATTATTTGCCCGAATTAAAACAGAAGAACGACATGTGGCAGAAACTGACTATACGCCATTTGTTGGATATGCGTAGCGGCTTGGATTTCGACGACACCTATTCTCTTCGTTTAAAAGACCTCAAGCGGCTGAATGCTATGGCGAAGCTGAACTACGGCAAGAATATCATGAAGCAAATCAGAGATCTGAAGTTCGAAAACGAACCCGGTACTATGTATAAATACGAAAGTATGACCTCGGAAATCTTAGGCATCGTCATCCAGCGAGCTACAGGTCAACGCTTTGTGGACTACTTGAGCGAAAAGGTCTGGATCCCTTTACAAATGGAGTCTCCAGCCATCATCAATATTGATAGCCGCAAGTACGATATGCCTCATACTTTTGGCGGTATCAGTACTACCATGAAAGATCTGGCAAAAATCGGCAGGTTATATTTGAATAAAGGGATGTGGAATGGTACACGTATCGTTAGCGAAGAGTGGATTCGTCTTTCGACGGAATATAATACGGAGAACGATGGGTATCACATGAATTGGTACAACACTAGTTGGATGGATTACACGCCGGAATATCCAGGTTTTTACGCATATGGCATACGCGCACAAGTACTATACGTAAATCCATATAAGAATCTCATCATGATACGTTTTGGCAAGCGCGATGACACATATGCTTTTATCCCATATATGTTTGAAATGCTCAGTAATAATGAAAGATTCTAAACGTATCTCGTGAGGGATTCGAGGGCACCGACATTGCCTGTGGCAATCCCACCTCGAAAACCCTAATGCCTGCCGGCGGCATCCTGGGCAAAGCTTCCGTTCTTCCAACTAAACAAAATACAAAGGAAAGAGTGTAAGCACCCTTTCTTTTTGTGAACCATAGTACCTTTATGATAATAAATTCTCAACAGGCACTATTGCCCACAAAAAAAATGGAAGTCAATGACCTCCATTCCTTTTTGCATTTTGTTCAGTTTCCCGAACTCGACGCTTTGCGGAGAGTGAGGGATTCGAACCCCCGCGTATACCGCATTTCGAGTGCGGCTCTTTCGACCACTCAGACAACTCTCCTTCGCTTTTGGCGATACTTTCTTTCAAAAGCGGGTGCAAAGGTACTGCTTTTTTTTGATATATGCAAGGTTTTGCGCAAAAAAATGAACCGAAATATGCAATTTAATGGTTTTCCGGCATTATTTCCCGCAGGGGAAGGGTGACGAAGTCGCGTTCTTTCCATCGCGGGTGGGGTATAGTGAGTACCGGATCGGTGCTCACTATTTCTTTGCCGTCTTCATCAAACGCGCGGATGATATCAATATCTATCGGACGGTCGTGATAGACCCCGTTTACGGATTTGTAACGTCGGCCTAAGGTCTGCTCAACCTCTGCTGTGAGGTTGAGAACGGAATGGGGATTAAAAGCAGACTCAATACAGCAACAGAGGTTGCAGAACTCATGCGTGCTCTCAAACCCCCACGGGGCGGAGTAGTAAAACTTTGAGCAGCGGATGATGTGTCCCACCTGCTGCTCAATGAGTTCCAAAGCCTTGCGGAGCGTCTGCTCACGGTCGCCAAGGTTACTGCCGAGTGATAGATAGTAAGTCATTCGTGTCCTTGTAGGCTATAAGCGCATTCGTTACTTTCACCATTTGTGGATAGACGACGGATGTCTTGACGACCGGGGCGTCATCCAGGTAATGGAATGACTGATTCGTGCGATCCATCACAAAGACGGCTATCAGTACCAGAATACCGTATTTGGCAATTCCAAAGACTCCTCCGGCTATTCTGTTCGCCCATCCTAAATGGATTGCGCGCATGAATTTCGTCAACAGGCGCGCAAGGATGGAGAGCACGATAGCCACCGCCAGAAAGAGCAGGGTATATGCCACCACATCGCACACGCCTTGCGGCCACGCGAACTGTTTGAGCAGAAAAGCGGAGAAAGGCGGCGCCCAGAGTTTGGCGCCGACCACTCCGAGAATCACCACCACGATGGCGATGATCTCGGAGATAAGCCCGCGCATCAGACCTCTGACGAGGCCTACCGCCAACGGAAGAATCAATAGTACATCCAGCCAGTTCATGTGATTAGTCTTCCGGTTGAGGCGTTCCTAATTTCCACTCCGTGGGTATCCACCTCGGGTCAGCATTCTCCTTCTGGCATTCTGGGAGAATATCGCCCAGGTTGCAAGGAGTGATCGACCACTCGCCTCCGTCCGGAGCGTACCGGCCATTATCCATGTAATAACCCAGCACGCCGGTGATGGAGCCTACGTACTTAGCCGCCGGCAGGTAGAAATAGGCGTAGCGGGCGTACTCGGAAGTGCTGACGAGCGCTTTATTGGCGCCGGAAGCATCCTTGACATAACGCGACTGCGGATAACCTACGTTTCCGGTAGTCGGACCGAAGGTGCATGCGTTGCCGTCCACCTCCGGATTACCATTATCGGTGGTATCCGATGCCATGTAGCGGTTGCAGGGCGTTACGCCTTTCTGCAGGTCGTCATACTCACCGGAGAAATGTACATCGGTGATCTTAACCAACCGTCCGTCCACCAGACGGGCAGCTACGACATCGCTGTATTGGGACAGATACTTGGTCTGCATCTGAGCCAGCGTCATGGTCTCATAAACGAGTTTCGACTTGTCCGGCGTGCCCAAATGGCGGACCGCTCTGCGGAACCGAGCAGAAGGAATACGTCCGGGCGCCCATCCCGTCTTCTCCTCATGGGAGCTGGCGAAGATATTGTTGTTGTAAGTCGGGATACAGAGCTGCGGTTGGTTAGCGTAACGTCCGATAGCCAGTCCGTTACAACGGATCAGAATCTCCTGGCCCTGCGGGAACATACCATTGGCAGAACCCATATCAACGGAGATACGGAGACACTGCTGGTCGATGGCGGCTCCGCCGTTCTCCCAGTCGTTGACCTGCTGGATGACGAGAGACTTATAGAAGTTGCCTCCGTAATCATCCGTGGCAACACGTCCGCGGATATAGATACCGGGGCCGTTTACCGGGAGAGTGTCAATCGCAAAGAGCTCCAGCGAACCGTAGGTAGAACGCGTACGGTAGAGACATGAGTCACTCTTGAAATTACCTTTCTCCGTCATGTACGGCTCTGCCAAGAGCGTGTTGATATTGTAAATCTTATACTGTCCGTCGGGGTTCTCCGCCTTGAGGATGGCATCCAAGGAGGCTTCTTCCGTCGGCGCGAACACATCTTTTTCGGTCAGACCCTTAGGCTCGCAAGAAGCCAAGGAAAGTACCAAAGTACCAAGTACAAAGTACAGAATATATTTATTTGTCTTCATAGCGCTTAGAATTTATAGGTTACAGTAAGGAAGAAGTTCACACCCCATGCGTAGTAATACTTAGACGGGTATTTCCAGGCGTTGGCGGTGATAACCGAGTTCTGGTAGTCTTTCTCACCCTGACGAACGGCACGCGGGAGACGGGCTTGCTGATAGCCGCCGGTCTTGAAGTGGGTGTTGTTCGTCAAGTTGGTAACCGAGAGGTTGATGGAAACGGATTGACGGTTCGGCAGATAAATCAGTTTGCCGACCGATGCGTCGATGAGGAAGCGGTTGAGCGGGTTGGTAGCTGCGAGCGACTCCTGCTCTACCATCATGTTGAACGGATACTTGAGTACCGGTACACCGTTGGCATCCAGTACTGCGTTGCCGTAAACAGGATTATTGTTCTCATCCATTTCCACTTGGAGCGCTTTGCCGTCTGTAGTCTGGATAGCATTGGCGTTCTCGTCGCCGAACCATCCGTTGACAGTTGTTCCGTCGAGGCGTACACCGGTGTACAGACCCTGCATACGACGGCTCGGGGCTACGGAGAGATAGTTCCAGTCATGGTAGCTGACCGTCACATCCGCGAACCACATCTTGGGGTGGAAGAACGACAGTTTGAGGCTGGCGTTCACCTGCGGGCCGGTAGAGAGACGCAGACCCTTGAGGAGCACCTTATCGGTGGTCTCGAGAATGAGCGACTTGCTGGAGAGGTCCTGCGTCAGCGGCATACCGTTTTCCGCCGAGGTAACAGCGATAGCATCGCTCGTGTAGCGGTAGTCGCCTACGGAGGTCACGCCGGTGAGGGTGAAGTAGGTGCCCAGTTTGACAGCTGCTGCTGCCTCAATACCCATATAACGCTTGTCAATACCGGTCATAGCCTGGTTGACGAAGGTACGAGCCTCGTCATCATAATAGCCGTTGAGCTCCGTTCCGCCCCAAGACTGGGTGAAGAAACCGGTCACACGACCGCGGACGATCGAGTAGTTGAACTCATACGTAAGGTCCGCGGAAACGATCTTCTCGGAAGCCGCATAGAAATCGCGAAGGCTCTTGGCGTGATCGTGTGTATAGATATTCTCAACTACGCGGTCGTGTACGCGTTGCGAGATATAGGCATCGCGTGCGTACGGAGCGCGAGTCTCTGCCAAGGCGTTGAGTTTCAGTCGGTTACGACCGTTGATCTTGTAGTTCAGACCCAGTTTGAATGCCGGATCCAAGAAATGGTGTGCATCGCCGGCAATCGCGTTGCCTGCTGCCAGATGATGACCATTGTTCATCTCGTTCGTAGCGGTGCGCCCCAGATATTTCCAATAGGTATCTGTGCCTTTATTGAGATCATCCTGCATCGCCAGAGTAGTCAGGTACCATGCACGGCCGTTGTACATATTGGTGGTACGTTGCATTGAGGAGTAGTTCAGGGCGAGGCCGTAGTTGACGTCCACCTCGTTGAAGGTCCACTCGTTCTGGAACCATGCCTTCATGTTACCCATATTAATGCGGTAGTCGTAGCCGAAACGACGGCCGTCGGCTTTCACTACCTGGTCGTAGTTGTCGCGGATCTCATTCAAACGGACATTGTCAATATCCTCCTGCGTGAAGCCGCTGTTGGACGCCAACTCTTTGATATCGCGGTCTGCGAAAGCATCAACATCCAGCCACTGGTTACCGCCCAGCAGGTCGTCAATGGTCTTGTAGTGAATACCCTGCGAGAACTTGCCCTCTACGCCGAGCGTCATCTTCAGGTGGTCATACTTGGTGTTGACGTAGTTGAACGATGCGTTCGCCTCCTGGATGTCGTTGTGGCGGCGCTCCAGAATATAGGGTGCTGCAGAAAACGGATCCTTGGCGTTATTCGCGTAGTTGGCCGCGTAGATGTTCTCCCAGTCAATCTGGGTGGTCTTGTTGTCGCGTTTCTTCCACAGGTCCACCAAGGCGTTGTATTGCTCCTGATTGACCGACGGACCTACGAGGTTGCCGTCATGACCGATAAATCCGGACCCCATGACCTTGCCGTTAGCGTCCTCTCCGATGAACAGACCCCACGGATAAGGTTTGCCGGTGTTGTCGTAGAGCTGCTCCGCCGAGGTCTCGTTGTACGGGTTGGCAATCTGACCGTCCCACATAGCGGAAGGCAGGTTGCGGTAATAATCCGGACGCGGATCAGGGGCGTTGAAGAAATTGAGCGCGGAGTTGGAGTACCAGGAGTAGTGGTAGCCCACTGCGGCTTTGATCTTCTGCTGCTCGTCGATCTTATACTCATAAGCAGCAATGACCGTCGGGTCGTAGGACTTCACGATACGCGAGTTACGTACCTGTCCGTTCTGGTAGCCCCAATAGGGGTTGTAGTTGTTCGATCCGGTCAGGTCATATACCTCTTGGGTCACAGCTGCATTCTGGCCGCGCTCCGTCGGAGCACCGAAGGTAATCAACTTCAGGCGGGCATTGTCCCATACGCGCTCTGCGGTCAGGAAGTAACCCAGCGAGTAATACTTGATACCCTCACCGATGATACCCTTGTTGTCAATGTACGGCGAGAAACGGTACGCCAGCTGTGCGGTAACCGCCCAACCATTGTCCATCAGACCGGTGGAGTAGGTAGCGTTCACACGCGCTTTGTAGTTACGGTTGGTACCGGCTGCGCCTACTTTCCATCCTTGCGCATAACGGGTAGCGCCCATCAGGTAGTTGGTGGACTGACCAAGTCCGCCGAACGTGAAGTTGTTCACCTCCATCGGATTGACAACCTCCTTGTAACGGCTCGCGTCGTTCAAACCACCCATAGCCGAATAGTTGAACTGACCGCGCTCCTGAGAGTTGAAGTTCAGACCCTCGATGTAATAACTCTCTGCATTCGACTGGTAGCCGCGGTTGCGGTAGCGGGCGGTGGACCAGGCAAAAGAGGTGTTGGAGTTAAACACATCAGTCGAAGCCGAAGATGACGATGCCTGAGCCTGTGAGCGGCCCTCATCATCCGTCATCTCTTCCTCCGTCAGGTTCAGCAGAATCTCATCCTGGGCCTGCGCCACAATGTCTTGGCTCAATTGGATGTTTTCCAGCTGATTGACCTGGTTCTCTTTCAGGCTAACCAACTCGAGAGCCGTGACATAGCCGTCTGCCTCAATGAGTACCTCTTCGTCGATTGCCTCCAGGTAGAGTAGTGAGAACTCTCCGGCGGCATTGGTCGTTGTTGAGATGTTTTGATTAGCGAGGGTAATCTTGGCGCCCACCAACGGATTGCCGGTGTCCGCTACCACTCGTCCTTTAAGTGATGTCTGTGCATTGGCTGCCAGCCCGACAACCAGCATAAACATCAGTGAAAAGAGTTTGTTTCTCATAACGATTGTTAGTGTTTTTATGGTTAATATTTCAGTTAATTAGAATTCTGCTGTTTTCGGAGTACGCGGGAACGGAATGACGTCACGGATATTCTGCATACCGGTTACGAAGAGCATCAGTCGCTCAAATCCTAAACCGAAGCCTGCGTGCGGTGCGCTACCGAAACGACGGGTGTCCAGATACCACCACATATCCTTCATCGGGATATGGCGGCGCTCAATCTCGTTGTTGAGCAACTCGAGGCTCTCTTCACGTACCGACCCGCCGATGATCTCGCCGATCTGCGGGAAGAGCACATCCGTGCCTTGAACGGTCTTGCCGTCCTCGTTGATCTTCATGTAGAACGCCTTTATTTCCTTCGGGTAATCGGTCATGATTACCGGTTTCTTGAAGTGTTCCTCTACCAGATAGCGCTCGTGCTCGGAGCTCAAATCGTCGCCCCAGTTGCACGGGAACTCAAATTTCTTACCGTTCTTAATAGCCTCCTGGAGTATGCGAATGCCCTCTGTGTACGGCAGGCGGACGAATTCGGTATTGACAACCGACTTCAGACGTTCAATCAGGCCTTTGTCCACAAACTGGTTCAAGAACTCCAGATCGTCCATACAATGGTCGAGTGCCCAGCGGACGCAGTACTTGATAAAATCCTCCTCGAGGTCCATCAGTTCGTCCTTCTGGATGAAGGCTACTTCCGGCTCGATCATCCAGAACTCAGCCAGGTGACGAGGCGTGTTACTGTTCTCTGCACGGAAGGTCGGACCGAAGGTGTAGATCTTACCGAGCGCCATCGCTCCTAACTCACCTTCCAGCTGTCCGCTCACCGTCAGCGCGGCCTGTTTGCCGAAGAAATCGTCGCTGTAATCAATCTGCCCGTCCTCGTTGTATTTGAGGTTATAGAGGTTCTTGGTCGTTACCTGGAACATCTGTCCGGCGCCCTCGCAGTCACTCGCGGTGATCAGCGGCGTATGGAAATAGAAATATCCGTGCTCGTGGAAATAGGTATGGATCGCCATAGCCATGTTATGACGGATGCGGAAAACGGCTCCGAAAGTGTTGGTTCTCGGACGGAGATGGGCAATCGTGCGCAGGAACTCCATACTCAGGCCTTTCTTCTGCAGCGGGTATTTCTCCGGGTCGGCGGTGCCGTACACCTCCAACTCGGTCAACTGGATCTCCACTGCCTGACCTGCGCCTTGGCTCTCTACCAAGATACCCGTGGCGGAGATACAGGAGCCGGTGGTAACGGGTTTGAGACGCTCCTCATCAAATTTCTCAAGATCCACTACGATCTGGATGTTCTTGATTGTCGATCCGTCGTTGAGGGCAATGAACGATACGTTCTTGTTGCCACGACGGCTGCGAACCCATCCTCGTACGTTGATCTGAGCTCCAAAATCTGTACGCTTCAAAGCGTCTATGATTACTGTTCTTTGCATATATGATTAGTTATTTATGTTCTGTTAAAAAGGTTGCTCTATGTTCTCGCCTAAGGCGTTCATGCCGGACTGGATGGAGACACTGTTACTCTCATCCGCCATCGGCATTACGCTGTTCTGCTCGTCCGGATCGACGGCTTCATCCTCGTTCTGGAACTTGGCATACTTGCCGCGGAAACGAAGCCATATACTGTCGGTGGCACCGTTACGGTGCTTGGCGACGATGATCTGAGCCAGTCCGCGCAGGTCTTTGCCCGTCTTGTCATCGCTGTAGATGTGGTAATACTCAGGGCGGTGTATGAAACAAACCATATCGGCATCCTGCTCGATGGCTCCGGACTCACGCAGGTCGCTTAACTGCGGTGTCTTACCCTCGATACCTTGACGCGATTCGACGCCACGGTTCAGCTGCGAGAGCGCGATAATAGGAATATCTAACTCTTTAGCCAGACCTTTCAGGCCGCGGGAGATGATACTGACCTCCTGCTCACGGCTGCCGAAAGAACTTCCCTGAGCGTTCATCAGCTGCAGGTAGTCGATGATGATGAGTCTCACGCCGTGCTCGCGCACCAGTTTGCGCGCTTTGGACCGTAACTCGAAGATGGATAGGGAAGGGGTGTCGTCCAAGTAGAGCGGCTTGCCCTTCATGATATTGATCTTCGTGTTCAGACGCTTGGCATCGTCTTTGGTCATCTTGCCGGTTTTGATCTTCTCGCCCTCCAGCTCGCACACGTTCATGATCAGACGGTTCACGAGCTGTACGTTACTCATCTCCAGCGAAAAGACGGCAGTCGGGATCTCACGGTCGATGGCGATATGTTTCGCCATGGAGAGCACGAAAGCGGTCTTACCCATGGCAGGACGGGCGGCGATGATCACGAGGTCCGGTGTCTGCCAGCCCGAAGTGATCTTGTCCAAGGCATGGAAGCCGGACGGGATACCGGAGATTGAACCGGTGTTCATGGCGGCTTTCTCCATTCGTTTGAAGGCCTCCTCGATGACCGGGTCTATCTGTGTCACATCGCGTTTCTGCGACCTTTGCGAGATCTCGAAGATGCCTGCCTCGGCGGTCTGCATCAGTTCATCTACGTCCTGCGTCTCGTCAAAACCCATCTCCTCGATCTGCGCCGCAAGAGCGATCACATCGCGGGCGGTGGCTTTCTTGGCGATGACCTCGGCGTGGTACCGCAGGTGGGCCGTAGAAGCTACTCTTCTCGTCAAGTCTGCTAAATAGACGGCGCCGCCGGCTTTCTCTAACATCCCCTGGCTCTTCAGTTTCTCGCCTACAGACAGGATATCAATCGGCTGGTCTTTGGCGGCCAGCTCACGGATAGCCTCATACACCACGCGGTTCTGATCCTTGTAGAAAACCTCTGGACGGAGCAGGTCCGCTACCGTTCCGTAAGCATCTTTCTCAATCATCAACGCGCCTAAAACGGAGTCTTCCAACTCCTGGGCCTG
Organism: Paludibacteraceae bacterium; assembly: GCA_905233255.1. Taxonomy (GTDB): domain Bacteria; phylum Bacteroidota; class Bacteroidia; order Bacteroidales; family Paludibacteraceae; genus Colicola. The sequence goes on along the minus strand of CAJOCN010000032.1, from coordinate 12,914 downwards.
AGGGGGCAATTTGCCTGCCTCGTTGGCGCCTACTTTGATGATGGTTGTCTGGGTACCGCGTTTGTTATTTCTGCTTGAGCCTGCCATATTCGGTGATTAAGTTGTGCGCAGCGATAAAACTGCTTATTTCGTTATTGAGCACCTGGCGTTCCGCCACTTCTATCTGGTGCTCCATCTGTTCGTTCTTGTAGAATCCGTCCAATAGGGACTGATTGATCGTTTCGTACATCCAGTACTTGGCTTGTTCCGTGCGGTGGGCGTCGAAGAATCCGTTCTTCTTGACGAAGGCAATGTAGTCCTCAATGTTCTGCCATACCTCCATGACGCCTGTGTTGTCGATGGACGAGCAGCAGATCGCCTCGGGTTTCCATCCCGACTCGGAGGGCGGGAAGAGAGCCAGCGCGTTCTTGAAGCTCACGCGCGCCGCGTGTGCGCGTTCAATATTATTACCGTCGCATTTATTGATCGCGATGCCGTCTGCCATCTCCATGATACCGCGTTTGATGCCTTGCAGCTCATCGCCGGTACCCGTCACTTGCAGCAGCAGGAAATAATCAACCATCGAGTGTGCCGCCGTCTCGGACTGGCCTACGCCTACGGTCTCCAACAGTATCGTATCGAACCCTGCCGCTTCACAGAGCACGATTGTCTCACGCGTCTTGCGCGCCACGCCGCCTAACGAACCCGCAGATGGGCTGGGGCGGATGAACGCGTTGGATTTCACGGAGAGCTCGTTCATACGGGTCTTGTCGCCTAAGATAGAACCTTTGCTCCGCTCGCTCGACGGGTCGATAGCCAGAACAGCCAGGTGCTTGCCTTGGTCGCAGAGCGCGCTGCCAAGCGCCTCAATAAAGGTCGATTTGCCGGCGCCCGGTACGCCTGTGATACCCACGCGGATAGAGTTGCCGGCGTAGGGTAGGCATAGCTCGATTACTTTCTGCGCAATCGCCTGGTCGCTCATCAGGTTGCTCTCTACCAGCGTTACTGCCTGACTCAGAACCGTCAGATCACCGCGACGGATGCCCTCGAAATACTCCTCGGGCGTCAGTACCGTCTTCTTGCGGCGGAAAGTGGCATAAGGATTGACGGAAGGCAGGTTTTGTACGCCTGCATTCACCGTCAGTCCTTTGTATTCAGCACTATTTTCCGGATGCTCCATCATTATTCAACTACGAAGTTGAGTTTCACGCGCTTAACGGGGTTCAGGTAGTCGTTGGTGATGATGGTCACCTCGCGGCTGTATGCACCCGGTTTCATATTCTTTGCGTTGATCTCTACGGTTACGTTAGCCTTTTTGCCCGACTTGACAGCCTTGGGTTGCTTTACGTTCAGAGCCTTATCCGCTGCGTAAGCGCGACGAACCTCCAGCGGGTTCTCGCCTACGTTCTTGATCGGGAATGCGAACTTATGGTTCTTGCCGGCAGCGATCTTACCTACGTTGAACTCGCCTGGTACCTCCAGAATCGGAGCGGCTTGTTTCTCCTCTACGCTCAGATTGCTGAAGTCCTCTACAATATTGGCGCGGACGGTCAGTTTGTAGGTCTCGTTGATTTCTTTCTTGCCGTCGATGACTACATAAGCATTTGCCTCTACCGGACCATACAATTTCGTGGCCTTGGTATCGATGGCGAAGACGAACTTGCCTACCTCGGTCGGTTTGGCGTCTGCGAGGGTTACTTGGTTGATCAGGAATGCGTCTGCGCTGTTGGTAGCCAGCTCTACGTGGTGGTCTTCCTTCGTCAGGTTAGCGTACTCCAACTCGCCGTTCTTCATCTCGCCTTTCTTGATAGTACCCAAATCCAGCGTCTTCTCCTTCATGCTCAGGGCCCCTACGACTACGGTATATTTGTTTACCGGCTTAGCGCTCTTGGGGATTACCTCGCCCTTGATATACACGCGCTTGGTGGCCTCGGTGGCGTTGGAGGTGATGGTGACGGTCTTCTGGAAACGACCCGGACGACCGTTCGGGTTGTACGTTACGGTGATACTACCGGTCTGACCAGGCTCTACAGGCTCTTTCGTCCAAGTCGGTGTCGTGCAGCCGCAACTCGCGCGAACATTGCTTAATACCAACGGAGCCATACCTTCGTTCTTAAAACTGAATACAACCGATACACGACCGTCAGCCTCGTTGATCTTACCGAAATCGTGTTCTGTCTTCTCAAATGTGATTACAGGCTCTTGAGCCATCATGGCTACTGCTGTGAGAGCCATGCAGAGAGTACTTAGAATTTTTTTCATCTCTTAATTGTTTATGATTACTCGTTTAACTTCTTTGATATCATCTACTTTGCGGATGGCCTTCAGCAGGTCGTCCAACTCGGTCTTGTCATATACATACAGTTCCATCGTGCCCTTGAAGATACCGTCGTCGCTGGATATTTGGATTGACCGCATGTTGATATGGAAATCGGTTGTGATGGTCTGCAATACTTGGATCAGCACACCGAACTTGTCGATTCCCTTCAACTCGATGGTCTCCACGAACGACTGCACGCGGTGGGTGTTCCAGGTCGCGGAATAGATCCGCTTGCCGTAACTCGTCTTCAGCAACGCCGCTTCGTTGCAGTCGATCTTATGGATGTGCATCTTACCCGTTTCGTCTAAGAATCCCAACACCTCGTCGCCCGGGATAGGGTGGCAGCAGTTGCTCAGGAAGTACTCCTTGCCCAGATTTTCGTCCGTCAGAACGATACTGTGCGGACCTTTCTTCGGCTTTACAATCTCTTTCTCCTCTTCTTTTGTGGGGATGGTCGGAGTGTCCCTTTTCCCGATAAACGGAATATAGGACCGCCAGCCGCGTTTGGGGAACACGATATCGTGGATATTGTCCAGCCGGATAGCGCCTTGGCCTACTTCCGCGTAGAACTCCGACGAGTTCGTCATCTGGTAGTAGTTCAATAACCGTGCCATTACCAGATCTTTGTTACCCGCCAGGTCTTTATCCATTTCTATGGCATCGCTCAGCAGCCGCTCGCCGTGTTTGATATATTTGCGTTCCTCGCGCCTGAAATACTGGTTCAGTCCGTTACGCGCTTTGGCGGTCGTCACGAAATTCATCCATTCCTTGCTCGGGTGTTGGCTGTTGGAGGTCAGTATTTCCACTTGGTCGCCGCCTTTCAGTTGGTAGGAAAGCGGCACAAGCGTATGGTTCACCTTGGCGCCGATACAATGCTCGCCGATCTCCGAGTGGAGTAGGAAGGCGAAATCGAGCGCCGTGGAACCCTGAGGCATCGTCTTGATCTCGCCTTTGGGCGTGAACACAAACACTTCCTGGGCAAACAAATTCAGTTTGAAGGTACCTAAGAACTCCATCGCATCTTTGTCCGGATGCGCAAGGATATCTTTGATCTCCTGCAGCCACTTGTCGAGCTCGCTGTCGTCCGACTCGCCGGTCTTGTATTTCCAGTGTGCGGCATAACCGTGCTCGGCGATCTCATGCATGCGGTCGGTACGGATCTGAACCTCGATCCACTCGCCGTTCTTGCCCATTACCGTTACGTGCAGTGCCTCGTAACCGTTGGCTTTCGGAGTGGAGATCCAGTCGCGGATGCGCTCCGGGTGGGGACGGTAAATCTCGGTAATGGCGGAGTAAATCATCCAGCACTGGTCTTTCTCGCTCATCGACTCGTTCGGAGTGAAGATAATTCGGACGGCCATGATATCATATACGTCCTCAAAGGCGCATTGTTGCCGAACCATCTTCTTCCATATCGAATAGACCGATTTGATGCGGGCGGTCAGCGTGAAGTTATAGCCCATGCTCTCCAACCGCTCGCGGATTGGTTTGGCGAAAGTCTCGTAGTTCTCTAACTTGCTGGCTTTGATCTCCTCCAACTTGTCATGAATTTCCTGCCAGGTCTCGGGGTGCTCATATTTGAAACTCAGGTCCTCTAACTCTGTTTTGATCGGGAACAGACCTAACCGGTGTGCCAACGGCGCGTAGATATACTGCGTCTCGCCGGCGATCTTGTACTGCTTCTCTTTGGGCTGCGAACCTAAGGTACGCATGTTATGAAGCCGGTCGGCAATCTTAATGAGTACCACGCGGATGTCCTCGCTGATCGTCAGTAAGAGTTTGCGGAAGTTCTCTGCCTGCTCGCTCGCGCGGTCGCCGAATACGCCGCCGCTGATCTTCGTCAGACCGCCTACTATCTGGGCAATCTTGTCGCCGAACAGACCCGCTATGTCCTGCTCCGTGTAATCCGTGTCTTCCACTACATCGTGCAGCAACGCCGCGCAGATACTCGTACTGCCTAAACCTATCTGTTTCACGCAGATGCGCGCAACAGCAAGCGGGTGCATGATATAAGGCTCGCCGCTCAATCGACGTACACCATAATGCGCCTTGTAAGCAAAATTAAAGGCATGAGTAATCAACTCCGTCTTCTGGCGGTGGAGAGTATGAGCGTAGTCGTCTAACAACGCCTCAAACTCGCGTTGGATCATCAAATCCTCTTCCGGTGTAAACTCACTTTTCTGCATAACTATCCAAAATAGTGCGCAAAGGTACAACTTTTTTTTGATATATGCAAGCGCGCGCGATTTTTTTTGTAAAAAAGTATTATTTTTTTGAAAAAACACCATTCAAAACAGTATATATACTTTGTATATATACTATAAGGACCTTATGAGGAACACTTAGTGCGTGATTAGTGCGTGATAAGTGCGCGATAAGTGCGTTATAAGTGCGATATTTTAAGACTCAAATCGATATAAAAAGACTGTAAAGGACAGGGCACTATTTGCACATATCATTTTTTTTTACTACCTTTGTACCCGTTTTTGTCAAAATGAATAAAATTCATTTAAAATAAAGTACAACATTTTAAATTAATTTAAGGTATGAAACGTTTATTCTTAATCCTCGCCCTTGCCGCTACTACAATGGCCGGCATGGCGCAAAAACATGAGATTGGTGCCGTAGTCGGCGGTCTCAATGGTCTTAGTTACAAGTACTGGTTCTCCGCTAACACCGCTGTTCAGGCGGATCTCGCGGTCGGTCTGACCGCTGTGCCGGCTTCGACATTCATGAATGGTACGAATGTAACAAAGGCTGCTACCGGTAACCAGACGATTACGAATTCAATCTATGACTTTACCATCAACCCGAATCTCCTTTATCACTTCCCCATGACCGAGCATCTCAAACTATATATCGGTGGTGGTGTGAACTTCGGTTTGATGAGTGATATCCGTAACACGGATCCGGATGGCATTCTGGGTAAGTTCGGCGTGAATGGTGACTGTGGTTTCGCATTTGACTACCGGAGACTGGTTTTTGCCTTTGACTTCCGTCCCGGTTATGGTCTCGGCTTCAAAGATGCAAATGGTGCGCACCTCAGTTTCTTCGACTGGAAACTCGGTTTTGCCGTTCGTTACTGCCTCTAATTCCATTTTTGTTCTTTTTTGGCACAATTCTTGCATATTTCAAAAAAAAGCAGTACCTTTGCACCCGCAAAGGTCAAAACAAGAACTATTATGCGTAAAAAACTTCTCTCTTTGTGCCTTCTTTTATCCGCCTTTTTGATGGCGGCGGAGAAACCATATACACTCGTCTTGGATGCCGGTCATGGTGGCAAAGATCCGGGCGCAATCGGTAAGTTCTCGAAAGAGAAAGACCTCAACCTCAAACTGGTTCTCGAGATCGGTAAACAGATCGAAGAACAGTATCCTGATGTCAAGATTGTTTATACACGCTCTACGGATGTCTTTATTCCTTTACAGACCCGCGCGGATGTTGCGAACAAGGCTAACGCCGACCTCTTTATCTCTATTCACACCAATTCTGCGGAGTCAAAAGCAGCACAAGGTGTCGAGACATTTATCCTCGGTACGGACCGCATGGAGGCGAATCTCGACGTCGCAATGAGAGAAAACGCCGTCATGAAATTGGAGTCGGACTATAAAACGACCTACCAGGGATTTGACCCGAACTCCATCGATTCATATATCATGTTCGAACTCATGCAGAACACCTACATGGACCAGTCTCTGCAGTTCGCCGAGCAGGTACAAAAACGCTTCGTCGGACACCTTAACCGCGAGGATAGGGGAGTGAGACAAGCTGCTTTCTGGGTGCTCCTCAAGACCGCATGCCCGTCCATACTCTTTGAAATGGGATTTATCTCCAACCCCGAAGAAGAGCGATTCCTCAACAAGGACGCTTCGATGGCGCAGATGGCGCACGCGATAGTTAACGCTTTTGGTGCCTACACCCATAAACAAGCGGTAAAAAAGGAGAAAACCGAGGGGGAGAAACCGACTGAACAACCGGCAGAGAAACTCGTTATTGAATCTTCTAAAAAACCGGCAGAACAACCGGCTGCCAAACAGACCAAGACTGCGGACACAACGGCTGTTCCGGTTGCTCCAAAGCCCGAAGAAAAACCTCTCACTACCTATTACGCTGTGCAGATTTGCGCGTCCCATACGCCTCTCGATCCCGCTGATCCGAAACTCAAAGGACAAACCTGCGAGTTTACCAAAGTGGGCGAGTGGTACAAATACTACACGGCTGCTGATACTGATAAATCGAAGGTACAAGCCGCGCAGAAGAGACTCAAACCCCTCTTCCCCGATTGCTGGATTATTACCATCAAAAAATAATTCGTAATTTTTAATTCATAATTCGTAATTTTTAATTTTTAATTCTATAATGAAGTACGCACGTGAAATTAAAGTAGGCGTCCTCGCCACAATTTGTATTTTCCTTCTTTTCTTTGGATTTAATTTCCTCAAAGGCGTGAATATCTTCTCGCCTACAAACTCCTTCCATGGCACTTTTGCACACCTCCACGGCTTGGAAGAACAAGCGGCGGTATATATTCGCGGACATAAGGTGGGACAGGTGGACGCTATTCATTATGATTACACGCGCGATAGCGCCTTTACCGTGGATATCTCTATCAGAAAAGATATCAATCTCCCGCAAGGTACAACGATGGCGCTCTATGCCGATGGGATCCTCGGCGGTAAAGCTATCGAACTCCAATTCCCCGAGCCCCAAAACGGAGTTGACGAGCAGGGAAACACCGTTTCTACGGAAGAACTGCGTGAACCGATCGCCAAAGGCGCTTTCCTGCCTACCACCTATATCCCCGGACTAATGGAGTCCCTGCAAGGCGAACTCATGGCGCATGTGGATGAAGCGATCCAAGATGTGGACCGTACTGTCAATAACGTGGACTCACTGGTTTCAGGCCTGCGCGGACAGGTGGAAGGCAACCACCTCAAGAATACGCTCGCTAACGTCGATCGCGTATCTGGAGACCTCACCTCTGTATCCGGTGACCTGAAATCAATGATGAATAACCAACTGCCTCGCATCGTCAACAACGCAGATACGGCTATCGCTAACCTCAATACCATCGTAGCGGATGTCAAAGAGGCAGACCTCAAAGCGACGGTGGCACGCGTCGATACGGCGGTAGATAATATCAATGCCGTGGTGGCGGAAGTCAAGTCTCCGATGCTCAAACACATTGACGAAACGATCATCTCTGCCGACTCACTCCTGCGTGACTTGAAAGCGCATCCGAAACGATATGTGCACTTCTCCATCTTCGGCAAAAAAGATAAGTAAAGAGGTGTTCCACAAGTTGTATGTTTTATAAATTGAATAAATTTTCAACAATATCTAACACGCTGAAAAGACAGTTAATTATAAAAAAAATTAACAAAAAAAATTAAAACTATTGCATAATTCATACCACCCCTAAAATACGGACGAAAATAGGGACCAAAAAAGGTAATTGTTGATATTTAGCAAGTTAATGCGTAACGGTTGAGAAATCAAATCGTTACGCTTTTTTTCTAAATGTTCTATCTGTTGTGCAATTTGCTCAAATCAAAAAAAAGTAGTACCTTTGCACTCGCTTTCGAAAAATCGAAGGCTTAAATTTTGCCATTACGGCTAAATAAACGAAAAGTAAATGACTAAAGAATTGCAACAACAATGGGCTCAATGTCTGGCTATCTTAGCTGACAACTTGACCGACAGCGCGTACCGCATCTGGTTTGCGCCGATAATACCGTTGCAGTTCGAGAACGGAACACTGGTTCTGCAGGTCAAATCGCAGTTCGTTGCCGAGTATATTGAGGAAAACTACCTCCAGATTCTGTCCTCTACGATCATACGCGTCTTTGGTCAAGGTACGCATCTGGAGTACCGAGTGCTCATTGACGCGGCTTCAGGCGCAGCTACGCAACTGCCTTCCGCGGGTGCGCAGGCGCAGGCGAAACCTATTATTAATAATATGCCGCGTCAGCGGGATTATTTTGAGTCACAACTCAATTCCCTCTATACCTTTGATTCTTTCGTAGCGGGAGAACCGAACAAACTGGCGCGTACGGCAGGTGTGGCGATTGCGAGCCAACCCGGTTACACAGCTTTCAACCCGCTCTTCGTCTATGGAGGAAGCGGAGTAGGGAAAACACACCTCGCAAACGCAATCGGAAACCAAGTCAAGGTACTGAACCCCGAAGCACGCGTGCTATATGTTTCGGCAAATACCTTCAAACTCCAGTATCAGGATGCTGCGAAGAACAATAAGATCCCTGATTTCCTCAATTTCTATCAGTCGGTAGATGTCCTGATTGTGGATGATATTCAGTATTTCGCAGGACTCAAAGGCACGCAGGATACCTTCTTCCACATCTTCAACTATCTGCAGCAGAGCCGCAAGCAGTTGATCCTCACCTCCGATAGACCGCCTATTGAGCTCAAGGACATTGAGGAGCGGCTCCTCACCCGCTTCAAATGGGGACTTGCCGCGGAGATCAAGAATCCGGACTACCAGCTCCGTAAGAATATTCTGCTCTCCAAGATGCGCCGCGATGGTATCGTACTCTCTGATGAGGTGGTGGATTACATTGCTACCAACGTACGCAACTCCGTCCGTGACCTCGAGGGTATTCTGGCATCCTTGCTGGCGCACTCTACGCTCACCGATCGCGAGATAGATATCCGTCTGGCAGAGGAGGTAATCAGCCATATCGTAGCTATCCAGCCCAAGAAGATTACAGTAGGAGACGTTATTGGCGCAGTGGCTGAGCACTATAGCCTGCCGGAGAAAGCGATCCTTTCTGCCAACCGCTCGAAAGAGATTGCCAATGCGCGCCACATTGCTATCTATCTGACCAAAGAGTTAACTGATAGCTCCCTCACGGAGATTGGCTTTAAGATGGGCCGCCGCACGCACGCTACCGTACTGCACTCAATCGCGCTGATAAAGGATCGCCTGGAGTTCGACCCGGTTCTCCGCCAAACAATCTCTCAACTAGAATCCGCCTTACGGCACTAATAATCATCCGTAATTACGGCACTAAAAAACGACATCCACTCTCCCGTGGATGTCGTTTTCCTTATGTATCCGCCATGCATGGCGGATTTTTACATCATTCCTCCCATGCCGCCTGCGGGCATAGCGGGTGCAGGGTGCTCTTCCGGCTCATCTACGATGACGCACTCAGTCGTGAGGAACATTCCGGCTACGGAAGCGGCGTTCTCCAGAGCCACACGCGTTACCTTGGCGGGATCAACCACACCGGCTTCATAGAGGTTCATATATTCGTCCGTACGGGCGTTGTAACCGAAATCAGCCTTGCCGCTACGTACTTTATCTACGACTACTGCACCCTCCTTGCCGGCGTTGGAAACGATCTGACGGAGCGGCTCCTCAATCGCGCGACGCACGATTTCAATACCGGTCTGCTCATCCTCGTTGGCGCCTTTCAGACCGTCCAGAGCAGCCTGTGCACGGATATACATTACGCCGCCGCCCGGTACAATACCTTCCTCGATAGCTGCACGGGTTGCACTCAGGGCATCATCTACGCGGTCTTTCTTCTCCTTCATCTCTACCTCGGATGCAGCACCTACGTTCAGCTGGGCTACGCCGCCGGCGAGTTTGGCCAGACGCTCCTGCAGTTTCTCTTTGTCATACGTGGACTTGGTCGCAGCGATCTGTGCCTTGATCTGCTGGGCGCGTGCCTCGATAGCCTCTTTGGCGCCTGCGCCGTTGACAATCGTAGTGTTGTCTTTGCTGACGGTAATCGTCTCTGCGGTACCGAGCATCTCGATTGTTGCCTGATCCAGTTTGATACCTTTCTCCTCGCTGATTACCGTTCCGCCGGTCAGAATAGCGATATCCTCCAGCATCTCTTTGCGGCGGTCACCGAAGCCCGGAGCTTTTACAGCACATATCTTCAGTTGTGCGCGAAGACGATTGACTACAAGAGCCGTCAGCGCTTCGCTATCTACATCCTCCGCAATAATCAGTAACGGACGACCGCTCTGTACGGCCGGCTCGAGAACCGGAAGGAGCTCTTTGAGGTTAGAGATCTTCTTGTCGTAAATCAGGATATACGGCTTGTCCATCTCTACCTGCATCGTCTCCGTGTTGGTGACGAAATACGGGCTGATATAACCGCGGTCGAACTGCATACCTTGTACTACATCAATCGTGGTGTCCATACCCTTGGCCTCGCCGATGGTGATCACGCCGTCCTTGCTGACTTTGCGCATGGCGTCGGCAATCAGTTTACCGATCTCGGCATCGTTGTTAGCGGAAACGGTGGCTACTTGCTCTATCTTGTCGAAGTCGTTACCTACAACGACTGCGTTCTTCTTGATCTCTGCTACTACGGCAGCGACAGCTTTGTCAATACCGCGTTTGAGGTCGAGTGGGTTAGCGCCGGCGGTTACGTTCTTCAGACCTACGCCTACGATAGCCTGTGCCAGAACGGTTGCGGTTGTTGTACCGTCACCGGCCTGATCACCGGTCTTCGAAGCTACTTCCTTCACAAGCTGTGCACCTACGTTCTCTGCGGCATCCTTGAGTGTCACTTCTTTAGCGACCGACACACCGTCTTTGGTGATATGCGGAGCGCCATACTTAGCGTCAATAACAACATTGCGACCCTTCGGGCCAAGTGTCACTTTCACTGCGTCAGCCAACTGGTCAACGCCTCTCTTCAGCGCCTCACGCGCCTCTGTATTATACGTAATTATCTTTGCCATAATCTATAAACTTTTTAACGTTTGTAAAGCAAACCATTTTAACTCTTTAACTCTTTAATGCGTCAGCAGATCTTTGCTAAAACGTCTGATTGACGCATGATCAGGTATTTCTCGCCGTCGAACTCCAGTTCCGTTCCGGCGTACTTGCCGTACAATACTTGGTCCCCGGCTTTAAGAACCATCTGTTCGTCCTTGGTGCCGTTACCTACTGCCAGCACCTCACCGCGCAGCGGTTTCTCTTTGGCACTGTCCGGAATAATGATTCCGGCTACTGTCTTCTCTTCTGCTTCCGCGGCCTTGATCAGCACGCGGTCTGCTAATGGTTGAATCTTTGTCATAGTATATTGTGTTTTATTAAATTTATCAATTATCAACTGTCAATTATCAACTGTCAATTATCAACTGTCAATTATCAACTATCGACTACCTTTCAATTCCTGTGCCAAACCCTCATATACTGCCAAAATGGCAGAACTGACAGTTACGTTTCTGTTCCTTATAAAGATGCCGGCACTTCGGACGCCAATATAACCAACAGATTACATTTCCTTCTTCAATAAATAATAAAATGAAAAAATACGAACGTAAAGCCGAAGTCACCCGCATGATCCTCAAATCCATCAGACCCTGACGCTCCCAAGACGAATGATTGTTCTTCTTATATTATCGCCGTTGTGATGTCTTCGGCTTCGGCGAGATTGAGTTTCTGACGCACTTGGGTCTTGCGCTGGTAGATGGTTTGGAGACTTTGACGAGTGAGCATGTTGATCTCTTTGGTGGAGAAATCCGCTTTGAGCAAACAACAGAGTTGCAGCTCCTTTTCGTTCAACACATCTTTGTATTTGTCCTTAAGCCGTGTGTAGAAGCCATCATAAACCAAATCAATGGTTTGGTAAATGCTTGGCCAGTCGATGAGGGCATTGGCGGTTTCCTCATTCAATGCCATGAGGCGTGCAAGCAGTTGTTGGTTGGCTTCGGTGGGGGTCCCTGCAATCGTTTTGATGACACCCAATTGCTGCAACATCAGTTTGCGCACATCGGCCTCCTTCGTACTTTGGTACTGCCCACCTGGCCCACTTTGTCCCTTACCTATGATTCCCCTAAGGGTCTCAATCTCTTCTTCTTTCTCCAACAGCAGCCGTTTGCGGCGGCGGCTGAGTCCCCAAATCAGCAGAATAGCACCCATTCCTGCAAACAGAAGAACGACGATAAACAGCATTTGTCTTTGCCTGCTGATGGTCAGATACAAGTTGCGTTCCATGAGGTCGCGGATAGAGCGCTCTTTGGCTTCCGCTACGCGGTAACGGATATAGTCCTTCTCCGACCAGTGGTTATGGTATTGTACCAGTGGGAAAAAATGATACGCTCCCTTTTGCGCATACTCCAGCACTTGTCGGTGCGCTAAGAATGCCGCTTCGGCTGCCGGGTCAAACTCCGCGCTCTCTTTGTATTTAGCGAACAACTCCTCCACCTCGCGCATATACCGCTCCGCACGCTGTTTGTCGCCTTTGTTCAGCCACAAGCGCGAGAGCGAATAGAGGCTCTCCACCTGCAACCAACTGTCCGCTTGGCGGTATTCTTCCGTCAGATCTTCCAGCATCTTTATTGCGCGGTCGGTTTGTCCGATTTCGCCCAACAGGTCTGCATAATTGCGGCGAACCACATTGACAATAAACGCTGAGTCCGCAGCTTGTGCAATCGCTTTCTCAAAGCACTTCTCCATCTTGTCATATTCGCCGAGCGAGAAATAGACAATCGCCAACGCATTATACACGCGCTCCACTTCGTCCAAATGAATCGCCTTACCGTTATCCAGACCGATGAGCGTCTCCGTGTATTCGCGCACATGTTCGTAATCATAATCGCGCATGGCTATCTCCGCCGACACGCG
>CAJOCN010000031.1 GCA_905233255.1 Paludibacteraceae bacterium | reverse complement strand
GATTATTCCATCTAATGGCACTACTCCGTGATACACCTTGACTTTTCGCCTCGCTGATGAGTTCTCCCAAACTATACTCTCCCTTCAACTGCTCAAAAACCACCTTCCGCTGATCTATCGGCTTGATTTCAGGCACCACCTCCTGCGCATCTCCGTCTATCATCCGGTACGCACTCGCCATATGCAGCAGCATCTTATTCCCTATCATCTCTGCCACGCGGGTGACAGGGATGAGAGAGAGGGGAATTAATACATCAACCCAAACGCCCACAACGGTATGATCTGATTCGCCGCATACTCAATCTCGTCACGCACTACATACCCATTCGGCACTTCCGATATCTGCTTCTTTCCTTTCTTCTTGCCTCCTACCTCAAACGTGTAATCCCCCACGCTAAAATCACTCACACGCGACGATATCACATCATGCGTCACATGCAGCTGGTTATAGAAAAACGTCTCCCGCACATTGCCAATCTCCGCTTTCTCTCCTACTAATGCGTATTGGATATTCGTATTATTGAGGTACACTTTCTCCACTTTGCCCAATCCACGCATACCTCCCGTGTCATCGCGTAACTGACCAATCATCTCCGCTTTCTCCATGAATAGCAAATAACTCGGCACATCGTTCCTACTGATATGCAGTTCATTGGCCAACGTTTGCGATTCCGGTTTGTACGGTGCATTCTGCGCCACAATCGATAACATCTGACGCAATTTACGTCCAGTAGCCGGACTCATCTTTGCGTAATGCGGGATGTCTGATTCCATCGTCTGACGGATCACGTTCTGCATGCGTTCCTGAAAATCGCCTTCTAACGAGAACGGATAGTACCCGTCTCGCAGGTACTGACGGAACAGCGGCAGAGGATGCGGCAATGCCTTTGGCTGTGCGTTTCCTGCTAATATCTCCTCCAAACTGTACACCGGCACATCTATCTTGTGCACCAACTTCAGGTACTCCCGGAACGACATCCCATGCAGATGCCGCATGATGATACGTCGACTCAAATCAGCCTCGCCATCCAGCAAATCCAGTATCGACGACCCCGTGATAAACACTTTCAATGCCGGATGCGTGTCGTATATCTGCTTTATCTCGCGACTCCATCCGTCGTATTTGTGGATCTCATCGATGTACAGATGATCACCACCTTCTTTTACGAACTCATCGGCCAACTCAATCAGCGTGTGAATTGTGAAATAGCTATGATCGGCAGAGACATACAGACTGTGCTCTTCCGGAGTCTCAATGATATGTTGCTTCACCATCGTACTCTTACCAACACCTCTTCCGCCTAATAGGCATTGTAGGCGTTTGTTCCAATCCATTTGGTCGTAAAGATACCGCTTGAAATCCACAGATGTCAAGTCCAATTGCTCCTTCATGTACTGCAATAATGATGCGTCTATCATAGCTTTATTCGTTTAATTTGCACTCTCTATGGTGCACAATTTTGCATTCTGTGCACTTTTCACGGTGCAAAGGTACAACAAATATTTGGAATATGCAAGGATTTGCCGATAAAAATCGAATTTATTTGAATTTTTAGCGGAAAATACTTGCTATTCGCACAAGGATGCGACTGTAGCTTCGAGGTGGGACGGCTTGCCGTGTCGGTGTCCTCGAAGGTACAACAAATATTTGGAATATGCAAGGATTTCTGCTATTTTTGGTCAAAAAGTCTCAAAATGATTCGAAAAAGAGCGAGAAAGAAACATCCCTGCCACGCGGGTGACAGGGATGAGGAGAGAGGAGAGAGGAGAGTAGGAGAGGGATTAATCTTCTCCGGGGACTTTGACATACGAACTAATACTACAAGACTGTCGGCTGCTACCCGGCTTGGCGGAATAGTGCTCCGTCGTAATAGACTCATCGATTTCTTTGTACCGATAGGTAGCACTTCCGGATGTAATTTTGGATTGCGGAACCCACGTCCAACTACCGTCTGCGTTGTGAATGATTTCATTTACTCCGACATCCTCAAAACTGATAGATACGTCATATGTTGTAAGGCCATTTACCACTTGCTTAGTAGTAATCGTTCCGTCATATATGAGTACTTCATTATCGTCGGTCGATTCGATGACATTCTTGGTTACTATAAGACTAATCGAATGAGTATATCCCCACTGGTCTGTTTGAGTTCCTGTCATTTCTACCATGCCTTCGGTAATCCTCGAACAGGTCACTTTACCGGTATATTGGGCAACCGCCGATCCTTCAATATCCGAACCACTTTGAGTATAACCAAAAGAAACATACGCATTAACAGACACATTGGATAGATCATTATTATCCTGCTTGACCTCTATCGGACATGTAGCGTGCAATGCCGAGTGGTCTGCGGCTGCCGAAATCGTAGGCGCACGCGGATCATCTCTGGAGATATTCCCTGTCGTAAAGAGTCTTCTATTCGGATACCACTTCATCCGCGCTTGGTACCTTCCCTCGGCAAGATTCAATGTGTCTATCGTTCCGGCGACTACACTAAGTCGAGACGAATTCGAAGTAAAAGGTATTATTTCTTCATTATTTCCTGCTACATTAAAATGCACGATTGTTTTGTCCGGTTCAATCTTCGCGGGTACAGAGAAACGTGCTCCACTAGCCTCATAGGTTGGTCCATCCGGACCTTGTACTATTGTTTTTACATCGTAGTCTTGGGCTTTGAATTTACTAAGCGGTATTATTGCCTCGAACTCATCATCCTCATTAATCAGACTTTGATCCCAACGAGCGGCTACATAGCAAGGTCCCTGGATGAGGGCGGTGTCGTGCGGGTCAAAAATACCCATGGAGAATTCGTGATACAGTAAGGCGATTCCGGGCTCCGGATTCAAGTTAACCACCACATAATCTCCGGCTACCTCTGCTTCCGATTCATGGAACTGATGGGCTAAGCGGAAGTCCGTAATAAAGAAGTCCGAACTCTCTTCCAAGAAGGTAACTTCATCCGGATCACTCCATCCGACTTTCGCTTTTGCTCCGGCGTTGATACCCAAAGAAAGCCACGTGTGCTTAAGCCATGTGTTATGACTCAGCGCATAATAATCCTGATACGGATTGCCGTCAAAGAGACGAGAGGAATAGGTGAACTCCGTTTCCACTTTCGGGCCGGCGGTGAAATGCAATCCGATACCTGCCTGCAAAATTTTCTCGAACCAACGGTTGGTATTGATCGCCATTTGGAATTCCACACCGGTGTAGATAGTACCTTTCATACTTACCTCACCGCTCAAATCAAGGATATTCATCTTCGGCTCTCCCGGATTGTCTTCAAGTAAGTGAACCGTACCGGTAACCACAAACGGTATATTCCAACTATCGATAATGATATCCATACCAACACCCAAACCCATTTGCGGCAGGGTAAGGCTGGCCTCGAACGTACCCTCTGCTTTCATGAAAAGCGTCGGCATAGGACATAACTCGAAGATAGGCGCAGCTGCCGGGAAAGGTATGCCATCCGGTAAAGGAATGACGTCACTCAGTTTCTTTTCAAAGCTGGCTTTGACACTCAGCCCTAATGTCGGTTGCAACTTCAACGACAACTCCGGTTTGATAGTAACCAATATACGTTTCCAGGTGATATTATACGCCGCACGAACACACAGTTTAAGGTTCATGTCTGCCGAAAAACTAACACTCGTGTTTTCGGTTATATCCCATTTATAGGACAAGTCATGACTGAAATCAATCACCGTAACATCACCGTGACCTTCTTCCTGATGGATATGTCGCGGCAGACCGTCCGGCGTACATCCTGCTATACGACGATGAATCTGGTTATTTTCATCCACTCCGATTTCCTCAACCGTTATATATTGTTCGAACACATCGCTGATTTGGTCCACTTCATGACCGCGCACATACGTCCAGCCATCTTCTGTAGATACGCCCTCTACCACAAGGCTAAAACTACCTCCCAAATAGGTTTTATATAACTCGGCACAAGCGTCCGTCTTCAGACCAATCCACACATCGCCGATTTGAGGTATCTTATCTGCCGGCAGGTTTTCAAACGACATACCAGTAACACTCACGCCTCGCATATACGGACTCATGCCTTCCTTTTCGATAAACTTCACCCGCGGATTCAGTTTGATTTCCGGCTGTTGGAAACCGATGGAGTCGATGGCAGCGAGAGGGATGCGGTAGATCGTATCTTTGAGCACCACTTCCTGCGTCACCCATTTGTCATACACAACAGAATCCACGCCGATCTTGGATTGACGTATCTCGAGTACCTCGTCGTAGAAGAATCCGTTGAAATCACCGTCGTTACGGTAGATATAGAATGCCTCTTGCGCATAAGTACCAAGGGACAAAGTACCAAGGACCAAACACATTATGAGACGCATGACCTTTGTACCTGGTACTTGGTCACTTTGTGTCTTTGCTTTCATTGTTTCACGAATTTGAAGGAGGCACCTCCTGCGTTAATGATATAGTTTCCTGCGGGGAACGCGGTCATGGGCAGCACGGTCGTTTGCCCGCCTGTTGCCTGCTGCGTAAAGAGCAACTTGCCGTCCGCGGAATAGATAGATACTGTCGTCTTGTCGGGCAGACCGTCCAACGCCACCATGTCTTTTCCTTGGCGTACCATGACTGTACCCGGTGCCACGATCGGGGCATCAATGCCTTCCGGAAGGCCCTCGTACGTATATTTGCGCACGTTCTCCAAAAGGTACATGATCGGCGCATCGCCTGAAGTCTGGATGATCAGTTTGCCCGGCTCGAAGGTCGTCACCGGTTCATCATCTAATAAGAACGTGACTACTTGTCCGTCCATCATGTGAACATTCAGTTTCTGCACAGGTTGCCCCGCACCCTGCGTTCTCATCGGTAGCGCCATAAGCGCCAGGCCGAGAAAGAGAAGTAAAGTCTTTTGCATAAATTTAATACTTTTGTGTGTTCCTAATCAAATGAACGCACAAAAGTACTGCTTTTTTTTCAAAAAGCATTCGCAAATCGTACAAATCTACTCTCAAATCGTACAAAAGTGACGGATTTCATCACTGCATGTGGAAAAATTGACGGAAAAACGCTATTGGAGATTGTTATGGCGGTATTGGAGTGGTGTTTGTCCCGTCAACTCTTTGAAGATGCGGTAGAAGGTCTGGCCTGAAGTGAAGCCGCTGAGGGCGATAGCCGAAGAAACGGCGTCATGGTCAGTACTGTATTGCGGGTCCGAAAGGATAGACTTGGCATTCGAGAAACTGAAATTCGTGCGCCTATTGATACAAGCGGAGACGTACGTGCGGTTGGATCCCACAGCCGCAGCGAGGTCTTGAATAGTGAGGTTCGGGTTCGCGAAAAGTTGTTCTTCGCGCAAGGCGGTGATGATTTTATTGAATAGTTCATCCGTCTCCTCCATCGTCGCGGTACGGGCTTTATCTTCCTCCTCTTCCGTCTCCGGGGCGATCGTTTCTTTGGGCATGAAGGTATGCGCGGCTACGTAGCCCAGTCCGTAAAGGAGGATCGACATCAGCACAGCAGGAATAGCAACAAGTATTGAGCCGTCGAACCTATCCCGTCCCAGGAGGTTGAGTAGCATGGATGCGACGGCCGTGAAGCCGACGAGAAGCAGGAGCGTGTGGGTCGGTTGCAAGAGGTAACTGCGGTCGTCGGTGTAGTTGTTATCCAAACGCCGGCGGGTGGCTTTGATCAAGCGGTAGCCGCGTATCACGACCCATGCTATCTGCGCGGCAAAGCAAAGACGGGCAATCAGATGAATACTATCCTCAAGCCCCCAACGGAAACACACGTTCAGCGGGAAAATGACAGTCGCCAAAACTGCGGGCAGGAGCAAAAACGGCACCTCGAAAGATATCTTCGTGCGCGTGAGAGCGCGCAGGTATGCATAATATAAAGGATATACACAAAGGTTAACCACCGTGTAACTCCATTCGCCTAAGAAACTCGGATGACCGGAGAAAAACAGCCAATGGATGTAGAAAAGGTAAATCGTGCCCGTGACACGCGGTTCAGCGCTGCCACGATGGAAACGCACGGCGAAGAAGATGCACCAAAAGAAACAGAGCATCATCGGCAGCGATATGATCCATTGGTATAACATGTATGCCTGCTTTCCGTTGTTTGTTAATCACGCCGCAAAGATACTACATTTTTTTGACATATGCAAATATTTCTGCATTAACCTCCCCAAAAATCAGCCCAAAGCTATAATTTCAAGTGAAATGAATTGTTTTTTACTTTTAATCTTGCGTTAAAAATAAAAACGGCTTTCGGCAAAAAGAGCGGATACCGAACCCGATATCCGCTCCCATGTAATCCAAAGGCTACTTTTTATTCAGCAGCTTCGTCTTTTTTAGCAGCTTTTTTGGTTGCTTTCTTAGCCGGTTTCTCCTCAGCCTCCATGGAAGCCTTGAGGTCAGCCAGAACAGAGAGGTCACCGAGAGTAGTCTTCTCTACCTTCGGCATCTCTACCTGCGGTTCTTCTTTAGCAGCCTTCTTAGCGGCCTTAGCGGGAGCCTCTTTGCGCTCCTCCCAAGTACGGAGGTGGCTTACGAGGATACGCTTAGCGTCGCGGTTGAACTCGATCACGCGGAACGGCAGTACGTCGCCTACAGCCACAGCGGACTTGTCCTCTTTCTGGAGGTGGCGGGTCGTGCAGAATGCCTCTACGCCCTCCTCGAGGGAGATAACAGCGCCCTTGTCGGTCAGCTCAACTACTTTACCGTCAACCACGGTGTCCACGCCGAACTTAGCCTCAAGCTCCTCCCAAGGATTCTCCTCGAGCTGCTTGTGACCGAGGCTCAGACGACGGTTTGCTACATCGATGTCGAGAACGACAACCTCGATCTGCGCACCAATCTGGGTGAACTCGTTCGGGTGTTTGATCTTCTTGGTCCAGCTCAGGTCGCTGATGTGGATCAGACCGTCCACACCTTCCTCGATCTCTACAAAGACACCGAAGTTGGTGAAGTTGCGAACCTTAGCCCAGTGGCGGGTTCCCACAGCGTACTTGGTCTCTACGTTAGCCCACGGATCAGCCTTGAGCTGCTTGATACCGAGGCTCATCTTACGCTCAGCGCGGTCGAGAGTCAGGATAACGGCATCTACCTCGTCGCCGACTTTCAGGAAGTCGTTAGCGGAACGGAGGTGCTGGCTCCAGCTCATCTCGCTCACGTGAACAAGACCCTCAACGCCTTCTGCGATCTCAACGAATGCTCCGTAATCAGCCATTACGACTACCTTACCGTGTACCTTGTCGCCAACCTTCAGGTTCGGATCAAGTGCATCCCACGGATGCGGAGTGAGCTGCTTCAGACCAAGAGCGATACGTTTCTTATCCTCATCGAAATCAAGGATAACCACGTTGATCTTCTGGTCGAGTTGGAGCAACTCATGCGGATCGTTTACGCGGCCCCAAGAGAGGTCGGTGATGTGGATCAGACCGTCAACACCACCCAGGTCGATGAATACGCCGTAGTTGGTGATGTTCTTAACGGTACCCTCGAGTACCTGACCCTTCTCGAGCTTGCCGACGATCTCAGCCTTCTGGGCCTCGAGTTCAGCCTCGATGAGTGCTTTGTGTGAAACGACTACGTTGCGGAACTCCGGATTGAGTTTCACAATCTTGAACTCCATCGTCTTGCCGACGAGGATGTCGTAGTCACGAACGGGCTTCACGTCGATCTGGCTACCCGGGAGGAATGCCTCCATGCCGAGTACGTCAACGATCATGCCGCCTTTCGAACGCCATTTGATGTAGCCGGTAACGATCTCGCCTGCGTTGTAAGCCTCGTTAACACGATCCCAAGCGCGAGCGGTGCGTGCCTCTTTGTGGGAGAGCACGAGCTGGCCCTTCTTGTCCTCCTGGCTCTGAATGTAAACCTCTACTTTGTCGCCTACCTTCAGATCCGGGTTGTAACGGAACTCAGCAGCCGGTACAATACCGTCCGACTTAAAGCCCACGTTAACAACTACTTCACGTTTGTTGATGGAAATAACGGTACCCTCAACCACCTCGTTATCCTTGATAGCGGAGAGAGTCTCGTTGTACTTTTGGATTTCTTCTTCGTTTTGTTTGCCCTGCTTTTGTGCTTCATAGGCATCCCAGTCGAAGTTCTGGAGAGAAAGATTTTCTGCCATTGTGGTAGATAAATGTGGGAAACATTTTCCGTAAATAATGCAATTACGTAATAACGAATTCCCGTTAAAAGTTAAACATGTTAGCCTTTTTCTCGCGAAAAAGCGTGCAAAATTACAAAAATATTTTGATATATGCAAAAATTTTAGTACTTTTGTGGCGTTTTTTGTAAAAAACATATCGTAAAATTGTAATTTGTGAATTATAAATTGTAAATTGTTATATTATGGCAAAGCACAAATGGAGTTTTGAGAGCGTGGGCGGCGTGACCCGCGTACGCATTCAATCGGCAGAAGACATCCGTCATCTGGGAGAGTTGGACAAAAAAATGTGGACCGTACTGTCCTGCCCCGTGAACGGTCTGGAGATCAGCAGCGACTCGCTGTCTCTCATGGATCTGGACGGTGACGGCAAATTGCGGCTCAAAGAGGTTGTCGCTACTGCGGAGTACCTTTGCGCCAGTTTGAAGGACGTGAAGACGCTCTTCCAGCAGAAGGACGAGCTCGCCGTGGAGAATATCGCGGACGAGAGCATAAAGGCGGTGGCGGCTAAGTTAGCGAAAGACGGAGTCGTTTCGCTCGCTGATGTGCAGGCAGCTGTCGATGCCGTAACCATCGAGGAACAAGCAATCCCGGCTGCCCCGTTAGAGGCGGACGTGATAGCGGCCTATAAGGAGAAACAGGCAGAGTACGCTGCCTATTTCGAATTGGAGAAACTGCAGAAACTCGGTCTGGCGGTGATCCCCGAGGAGACGCCGAAACCCGGTATGACAGAGGAGAAATTCCAGGAGATGGGTGCGCAGGTAGCCGAATGGGAGGCTGCCAAAGCAGCTGCCGAGACCGCTAACGCCGACGCATTGGCTGCAGCCAAAGCGGAGTTCATGCCGCTGCGCAAACTGCTGCTCATTCACCGCGATTTCTACCGCCTGCTGCGCAACTTCATTACCTTCGAGGATTTCTATGATCTGGAGAAAAAGACCATCGCTTCTTTCGAGGCAGGTACACTCATTATAGATCAGCGCGCGTGCCACCTGTGTATGCGTGTGACTGACCCCGCCAAGCATGACAGCCAAGCGCCGCTCTCCGGAATCTACCTGCTGTACTGCAATTGCGAGAGCAAGAAACTCGGTAAATCCATGCAGATCGTAGCCGCTGTGACCCAAGGTGATATTCAAAACCTGAGCGTCGGTAAGAACGGTATCTTCTATGACAACGAGGGCAACGACTACGATGCTACCGTGACGAAGATCATTGACAACCCGATTTCTATCCGTCAGGCTTTCTGGACCCCATACCGCAAGTTCTCCAAGTGGGTCGAGGAAAAAATCAACAAGTCGGCTGCCGAGAAAGACGCCAAAGCATTCGACGACATGACCGCTAAGGTGGAAACCGCGAGTGCAGATGGTGCTGCGGCTCCGAAACCCGCCTTCGATATCGCCAAGTTCGCCGGTATCTTTGCCGCCATCGGTATGGCGTTAGGTATGATCGGAGCCGCGCTTGCATCGGTGGCCAGCGGACTCGCGAGACTGACTTGGTGGCAGAATATCATCGTCTTTATCTGTATCCTGCTCGTTATCAGCGGTCCGAGTATGGTGATGGCATGGCTCAAACTGCGCCGTCGTAACCTCGCTCCGGTGCTCAACGCTAACGGTTGGGCGGTCAACGCGGATGCGATCATCTCTGTGGTCTTCGGCCGTACGCTGACAGACCAAGTGGATTTCCCTATTGTTCAGGCTCCGCGGCTTGAAGAAGGCATGGCAACTTGGAAGAAGTGGCTTATCAGTATATGTGCAATCCTTGTAATCATTGCAATCGCATGCGTCGTATTACATCTCTTGGGCTTCTGCTTCTGCTGCTTCAGCTTCCATTAATGGCGCAGAATGTGCCTGCAGTTGAGGAGGCGCCAATAGACAGCACCGCTGACGACAGCGAGGGCGATGAGTTAGGGGAGTTGGATGATTTAGACGTGCGTGCGTCTCAGTTGCCGGAGTGTCTGGCGGGACTTTTCTCCCACGACACCCTCATCTTGGGCTGTGATTTGGAGTTGCTACCTCAGAGGATTATCGTCCGTACCAAGGATGGCGATGTAGTCTATAAAGTGGCGCCGCAGTTCCTGCTGGACACCAACCTCATTTATCACCACCCTGCGGATAGTATTTATCGCAACATCTGGACGGACGAGCGTGTGAATCCTTATGGCACGATGTTCGACAGTCTCAAAGAGGATGTTCGGATCCCGATGGCGGGTTTTGTCCTGCCGGCTCCGGGTTATGTGACGAGTCCGTTTGGATGGCGTCGCAGCCGGATGCATAAAGGCACGGATATCAAAGTTCAGGTGGGCGATTCCATCCGCGCCGCATGGGGCGGTCAGGTACGTATCGTAGGATGGGACCCGCGCGGCTACGGATATTTCGTTGTACTGCGTCATGAGAATGGTCTGGAGACCGTCTATGGTCACTTGAGCCGGCCGTTAGTCGATGAATACGAGGCGGTTCCCGCCGGTTATGTAATCGGTTTGGGCGGTAACACAGGACGCTCTACGGGGAGCCACCTGCATTTCGAGATCCGCTATCTCGGTGAAGCGATGAACCCTGCTAATGTGATTGATTTCAGTACCGGCCAACTCAAGAACAAAGACGAGTACGTCATTGGCATCAAAGCGATGAAACAGGCGCGGGCGGAGCAAGCCGCTATGAAGTACCATAAGGTACGCTCCGGCGACACCCTCTCCGGCATCGCAAGGAAATACGGTACTACCGTACGCAAACTCTGTCAGCTCAATAAAATCAAGGAGACGAAAGTGCTCCAGATCGGACAGAAGATCAGGGTAAGGTAAAGTCCCGTTTATTCATGGTGGTAGGGTTCGCCCCGAAGAATGGTCATTGCGCGGTAAATCTGCTCAATGGCCATTATTCGTATCATCTGGTGGGAGAAAGTCATCTGCGAGAGGCTGATCTTGCCGTTGGCGCGTTGATAGACGGCTTCGCTGAATCCGTACGCGCCGCCGATTACGAGAACCAAGTCTTTGCCCGAACTCATTTTCTTTTGCAGGAAATCCGCAAACTCAATGGAGCGGAACTCGCGCCCGTGTTCGTCGAACAGCAGCACATCCATTGCCGGCGTGACAAAACGCAAGACCGCTTCACCTTCGGCAGTCTTGAGCTGGTCTTTGGTCAGCGCTTTGGCGTTTTTGATGTCCGGTATGACGACCAACTCGAACGGCACGTAGTGCTTGAGGCGCTGTAGATAATCCTCGATGAGGGAGACCAGCCGTCCGTCCGCCGTTTTCCCGATTACAAGAAGGGTAATTTTCATGGCTCCGCTTCTAACAGTTTATCCATGTCTTTTATATATAAGTTAGTGGAGTCGGTGTCATGGAAATAGTAAACGCAGTCTTTGTGCCACGTGAACTTATAGATTGCCATGTGTTTGAAAAGCCCGTCAAAGCCGGTGATGCCGGTATAGTAGGTGTGCCCTTCCTCAAACACGCAGGACGAGTGCGGTTGGGTGCCGTCATTCTCGGTCGCTTTCACGCCGTAAAATATATTGGCTGTTTGAGGATAGTCGAACAACTCTACTTCCCATTCAGTGAAGAAGGGGACGGGTGAATCATAAAGAGCGATGCTTGAGGCAATATTGACACTATCTACGGTGAGGACGGTGTAGGGATATCCGGAGTTGATGCGGCCGAGTGTATCCACAGGGTAGATATAGTCCCACATGCCCCTCACGCGGTACTCAAAACGAATCTCTACGGTGCTGGTTTCCGGGGTTATGATATTCTCCATAACCAGTTTGCCGGCGGGTGTCATTGTTTCCGGATCAACCGGGAACGCATATACCCAATAGTCCATATAAGGTGTAAGGCCCGTAAAGAAATGGGTGGTTTTGCCGTATTGAAGCGAGTGGCTGGCAAAAGGCGCCACGTTGAATTCCTTTTTGCGCAGCAGATCATTGCGCCAGAGCAAGTACTCTGCATACGCGCTATCGAGTACTAACTGCATAAACTGCTTTGGGTGGGTGGTGGGGTTAAAATCCACCCACGGCTCACAGATATCAATGAAGTAATAAGCGTCCTTGTTGGTCTCGAACTCGCACTCGATGAAGCCTGAGGACACATTCTTGATTTTCATCTTCACCTCTACATCCTTCGTCTCGTACTTCGCCTCCGTATTGCAGGAAGGAGCCAGGAATAAGGAGTAAGGAATAAGGACGAATAGAATTAGTCGAGTCCATTTATAGTTTTTAGTCTTCATATTTCTTCCTTTCTGCCTCTTCATTGGCTAACAGTTCTTGTACGGTATATATAAATCGCAGGCAGGTCAGCACGTGTCCGCCGTAGTGCCCGAAATTATAGGTGATGTTGGCGTCTTTCCAGTGCGACCGGGCACGTGTGGCGTTGGTGTATGGCACCGTCTCGTCGTCCATCGAGTGCATCATATAGACCGGTGCCTTGGGTTCCCAGTCGTAGGCGATGATGGAGTTCAGGGTCATGGCTTTGTACAGTTCCGCCACTTTCTCAGACGTCTGCTCCATCGCCTCGGTGGTCAGCAGTTCGTGCGTCACTTTGGTACCGATCATTTTGTTGATTTGTGCGGAGGTGAAGCGCTTGCTATTGATCCATTCGTCCATGTGCTCGCAGAGCCATGGTTGCATCATATCCGAGATCTCTATGTCCAGTTTGTCGCCTTTGATCATGCCCTGCAGAACCAGCGGTACGGCGACCGGATAACCGGCGGTATCGGTGTTAACGAACCGCTCGTAGGTCGCTTGCACATCGTACGGTCCGCCGCCCGCAAAAACGCGGTGGAGCGTAATAGGATCAATGTCATCCTCGTTGTTGTAATCGGTCTCTATCAGGTACTGCACCTCCATCGTGGTCGCGCCGCCCTGACTGTAGCCCATCAGATCCAGACTGGGGTCTTCCGCCTTGCGTCCGATAGCCTCCAGCCACGGTTTGACAGCCAGATACATATCCACTACGTTATGCGCCGTTACAGCCATGACCAGATACGGGTGTACCTCCTTTGCCGTGACGCCGTAACCGATATAGTCAGGGATGATAAGGCCGTACCCCGAGTTGACCAGCACGCCCTCTAACGAGAAACAGTTGCTCGGTGCTTCGGCGTTGGAGCAAACAGTATAGTGGCTCACGAGGATCATCCGTTTGGGGGCTCCGTTTTTTGGGAGCATCACTTTGCCTGAAAGGGTGATCGGATTGCCATCGATGTCTATGCTGGGGTAGGTGCCCACCACCTCGATAATCTTGTTCTGGTTGCTCCATTTGAGCAGTTCTTGCAGAAATCCTGCGCCCGTTGTTCCGGTGGTCTTGCGGATGGAACGACCATCGTTCGCACCTTCCGCCTCGTCTGACTGTTGACCGCTGACGGCTGACTGCATATACTCGTTCACCGGCGTGCCGTCGGGCAGGTAGCAGTTGTTCGGCAGACCACCCGACAGGTCGGTCTCGTGCTGCCCGATGACCCGGAACTTCAGACCGTTGGCGCCTTCGATATCCGTGAAATTGACGTACTCTTCTTTCCGGAACTGACATCCCGCCAGTACTACTCCTAAGAGCAGTAATAGAATATATTGGAATCGATAATTCATAATCTTCAAATCTTCAAATGTTTAGAATCGTGCTCCGATGCTAAAGTTGAGCATCCTCGATTTGAGCATATAGATGGCATTGGCGTTCTTGAGGGCGTACATGCCTCCGAAATCGAATGCGCAGAACCATCTGTCGTAGTTGGCGCTCACGCCGACGAGCGTGAGGTTCACCGCTGCGCCCACGGCTGTGTTTTTGCCGTTGCCGTCCAACTCCGTACCGCCGTTGATGTCCATACCGATACCCAGCCCCGAGTAGATATTGACGTAATCATGGTGGAAATAGGTGAACCGGATGGTCGGCATAATCACGAGGTTGTAGAAATAGTTGTTCTTGTTTCTGGCGAGCTCCACGCCCTGCCCGTTGCGCGTCACGCGGTCCCAACCAACATAACTGATGTCCATCATGCCGCCTAACGAGAACCAGTGGTTGAAACGGTACTGGTACTCCGTCCATATATGCTGGCTGTGGCGGTAACGCTCCTTGTACTCATACGTGGCAGTCGCCGGCATGGTCATGGTGATGGAGGTCGGGTTGTGCCAAACCAGACTCTCGAAGAGCTGGTCGCCCCAACCGACACGCACCTCGTTGCGCCAGTTCAGGTACGCAAGCCGATCCTCCGCTGAGGCCGAAACTCCGACCGCGAAGAGTAGTGCGATAGTATAAAAAACACGTCTAAAATCCATAAATAACACTTTTGCGCTGCAAAATTACGAATAAATTTTGAAATATGCAAGAGAAAAGTGAAAAATGAAAGAAAAATATTTGCGTATGTCGGAAAAAAGCAGTATATTTGCACAAAATTTAGATTGTATGGACAAACAAGAACTTCGTAAGCTTATTGCTATTTGGTTTGAAGAGGATATTCGCGACGGCGACCACACCTCGCTCAGTTGTATTCCGGCGACTCAGATGGGTTGCCAGCAGTTGATTATCAAAGATACCGGTGTGCTCGCAGGCGTGGAGGTAGCCAAGGAGATCATCAACTACTTCGACCCCGAGTGCCGGGTGGAGCAGTACCTGCACGACGGCGATCATGTGAAGCCGGGCGATGTAGCGTTCAAGGTCTATGGCAAGGAACTGAGTCTGCTGCAGATCGAGCGCACGATGCTCAATATCATGCAGCGCATGTCGGGTGTCGCCACCACGGCGCATAAGTATCAATCCCTCATTGAGGACACCGGCTGCCATGTGCTGGATACGCGTAAGACGACGCCCGGACTGCGGTATTTGGAGAAAGAGGCAGTGGCGCTCGGAGGCGGTATGAACCACCGGATCGGGCTCTTCGACATGATCCTTCTGAAGGACAACCACGTGGATTTTGCAGGCGGCATTACGAATGCCCTGACCCGCGCACGCGATTACCTGAAGAAGAAAGCCGCTGAGGGACAGAGTGAGCGTTTCCTGAATATGAAGATTGAGATTGAGGTGCGTAATTTCGACGAAATCCGCGAGGCTCTCGTTACGGGCATTCCTGACCGGATTATGCTTGACAACTTCACGCCGGAGAAAACGGGCGAGGCGGTCAGACTTATCCGGGAATTTGAGAAAAATACTCCTTCCCTTGAGGGGAAGGCCGGAAAGAGGTTTGAGATCGAGTCCTCCGGTGGCATTACCATCGATACCATCCGTTCGTACGCGGAGCAGGGCGTGGACTTTGTGTCTGTCGGCGCGCTCACCCACAGTTACAAGAGCCTCGACATGTCGTTCAAGGCGGTGAAATAGGCGAAAGACTATTTCAGCCAAGTTTTGGGATTAATCTTCGTACCATCGGGTAAAATGGGTCGCTGTAACACAGTGACCCATTTTGGTCTGCCTGCGGACTTATCCTGAGACTTATATTCGTAACTGTTCGGGCACTCTTTGCCTTTGGTCAGCCCCGTGTTCCAACCCTCGGGATTAAGTACTCCTTCGTCCCACGTGGTGTATGCCCAGACCGTCTCGCCCCACCACCGCCATGGGCGGGCAAGCCAAACCTCAGACCTCAAAACCCCTCCTGACCTCCCCGCAAGGGAGGAACTCCCTCTCCTCGAGGAGAGGGTTGGGGTGAGGTTTTCCAATTCTTCCTCGGTAGCCAAACGTATATGGCATTTGTAGAAGAGCAGACCGCGGCTGCGGATCGTGGAGTCGGGGGCTTGGTCACCGCCGGAACGACCTGCCGCAATATAGCACTTATCGCCCTTCTCGCCGTTGATATTCGCCACAATAGTAGCCCTGTTGACGCTCATTGCCATCGATCCGAAGATAAAATCCACACCTCCTTGCAAGATTCCGCCTTCCCAATAAATAGTGGCTCCGTTGGCGCCGTAGAGTACGTCCTGACGCCCCACCGCGCGGCAGTTCTTGAGGTGCGCGTTCTTGGCGCCTTCGGCGAAGGAGATGGCGCTGGCACGCTCGCGGTAACGCTTCTTCTGCACCTCCGTCGAACCTATTTCTTTCGGGCGGGGAGGCATCACTTTCTTAGGCCGCTCTTTCTCCGTCCATGGCATGTCGGATTGCGAGATATCCACGAGACTGTCGGCGGCTTCGAGGTCGCAGACATAGAGGTTGAAGGAGTTCTCGAAGATGATATTCTCTGCCCTGAAATCCGGAGCAGTCACTAATACAGAGGCGTTCCAGAGGCGCGTGCGGCTGCCGCCGTAATTGACGGTGTTGCCCATACTCCGGTATTGGTATCCGTGGCCGTAGTACCAGGTGATACGCACGGCGTTCGGGGCGCACTCTACGCCATGGTTACGGAGCGCGATAGAGGGTTTCTTGCTTGCGTTCTTGAGCGTCACACCCGGTACGTCGATGGTCAGTTCCTCGCGGTACGTACCCGGGTCAATGAGAATAGTCGTTTGCTCGCCTCGTGCGTTATACACGGCACGCGCACTATTCAGCGCGTCGTTGATCTTCTCACCCGGATGTACATGTAGCACCAAGGCTAATATGCTTGCTACGAAAATATGCATATCCAATTCTCAAATCTTCAAATTCTCAAATCTTCGAATCTTCCACTGTCATTTGGCAGTTCTTGCAATCGAAATGGAGTTCGAGCACTTTGCCTGTGCGCAGACGCAGGTAACGCGGCTCCTTGTCTTTGGGATAAGGATTTGTCTTGCGGCAGTGCCCCAACTCAAAGAGGATGCAGTACCGGCAGGTCATCAGAGGGTAGTCTCTCGTCTCCATTCGTTCAGTACACTAATTGGTATAAAATAAGGCTTGGACTCAATCTGCACGTTGCGTGCGACATAAGGCGTGTCGCCCAGTTTGGCTAACTGCGTGCGGATGGTGTCCAGTGCTTTCTGTTCGTTCTTGGCGGGCTCATGAGCATACACAAAAGAGCGTTCTCTATCTCCGATCTGTATGGAAAAACCCTCTTCCGTCTCGCGGAACAGAATATCCACGGGTATCCGGCGCTCGGAGTGGAGGTTTTTGACGAACTCCACATCGAGATTTCGATAGAGAGGGGCAGCCCCTTTCCGTAGGTTTTCCCCTGAAAGGGCAAACCTTTTATTCACGAGAATAATGTTTCCTTCCACACCGTTGACGTTACAGCCCTCAGAGCCGATGGTCAGTCCGTCGCCGTTATGGAGCGTTACGCCGTCCTTGAGTCGCACGCGCAGGGTGCTGCCGCGCGCCTCTAACACCTCGCCGATATATTCTCCCGTCGATTTAGGAGTCTCCCAGTTCGCCATCGGACGAGTGCGCCCGTGCAGAAAATAATCCGTTCCGCCGCGGTGGAAGGTCTTCTCGGGATTGGGTACAAAAGAGCGGGTGAAAACCCCTCCTAACCTCCCCTCAAGGGAGGAACTCCCTCTCCCTGTGGAGAGGGTCGGGGTGAGGTTATCCAATTTCTCCCGGTAATAGGCGGTGATATTCGTTACGTAGTCGGCGTCCTTGAGTCGCCCCTCGATCTTAAAGGTCGTTACGCCGGCGTCGATGAGTTCCGACAGGTACGCACTCCGGTCCAAGTCCTGCAGGGATAGTAAATACCGCTGGTGAATAGGTTCGCCGCGGTCGTCGAGTACTTCGTTCATGGAGCCGTCTAACAGGTCGTACGCCATTCGGCAGAACTGTGCACACGCGCCTCTGTTGGCGCTCCGTCCGGCGAGTACTTCGGAGATGTAACACCGCCCCGAATAGCTGACGCACAGCGCGCCGTGGACAAACGCCTCCAACTCTATATCCGGCACTGCCTCATGGATAGCACGGATCTCGTCGATAGATAGTTCGCGGGCTAAAACAACACGCTTGAAACCCAAGTCCCGCAGGTGCGCCACGTGCTCGGGAGTGCGGTTGTCGCACTGAGTGGAGGCATGCAGACGGATGGGCGGCAAATCAAAATCCAGCAGGTGCAGGTCCTGAATAATCAGCGCATCGACACCTATTTTATATAACGCGTGCGCGAGCGCGACCGCCTGTGGGTATTCATCGTCGTGGAGCAGGGTATTGAGCGTCACCAGCACTTGTACCCCGTAGGAATGGGCATAGCGAACCACTTCCTCCAGATCCTCGAGGTTGTTACCCGCCGCCTGACGCGCACCGAAAGCCGGCGGACCTATATAAATAGCATCCGCCCCCGCCTGCACTGCCGCCCGCGCTACTTCTTTATCGCGAGCCGGAGCGAGGAGGCTAAGCGGTACATCACAATGCCTGCCGTCACCGACACGTTCATGGAGTGCTTCGTTCCGTATTGGGGTATCTCTATGCATCCTTGACAAATATCAATCACTTCTTGTTGTACGCCGAAGACCTCGTGGCCGAAAACGACCGCAACCTTTGTACTTTGTACTTTGTCCCTTTGTACCTTTACTGCGGCTTCTTCCAGCGTAATGGAGTTATGCGCCTGCTCCACGGCATAGACGGTATAACCCTCTGCCTGCAGCGCTCGGACGGCGTCCTGCGTCTCTTTGTAGTACTGCCACTCCACGGATTCCTCGGCGCCGAGGGCGGTCTTGTGCACCTCCTGGTTAGGCGGACAGCAACAAATACCGCAGAGCACCACTTTCTCTATCCGCATGGCGTCCGCCGTACGGAAGACGGCACCCACGTTATGCTGGCTGCGGATATTATCCAGTACTACTACCAGCGGCAGTTTGTCCGCCTCGCGGTATTGGTCCACGCTCATGCGTCCCATCTCCGCGGTAGTCAGTTTGGGTGTCTTGCTTTCGCTCATAAAGTAAAGGGTAAATGTACACGGAGGAGTTGCGCCTCTTCGTCAATCTCAATGATAAAATCCTCGTGGAGCGGCATAAGCCGTCCGTCCTCCAGTGTCGCGAGCGTGTTGATGGTACTCTCGTCAACCCCGGCTATTTTGCCGATGGTCCCGGCCTCGTCGTCCTCCACGGTGTAGCCCACGAGGTCCTGCCAAGTCAGCAGTCCGTTCTCTTCCTCCTGTATGTCGGACCGCAGTACGAATGCTTCTTCGCCCATGAGGTCGGATATATTCTCCGTCCGGAACGGCACAAACAGTCCGTCGCGGCGGACGAATACAAAAGCCGGCAGGTCCTTGTAATGCGTGCGTTTGAGGACGCCGATGGATATCAGTTCTTTCTCGCTAATCATCGTCCTTGGGTTATGGTCAGTTTGCCGTTGGAGTTAACAATATTCAGTTTGCGCAGGGCTTCCTTGCTGATGCCGTTCTTAGGCAGGGCATAACCGCTGCCGAGCTCGTACTCCTCGCCGCAGTTGGGACACCGGGCGTACATGCCGTCCATCATACATGGGCTGCGTTTGCCTTTCGCTGCGCAGGCAGGGCACCCTAAATCGAACGCCACGTAGCCGTTGAGACTGATATAAACCACCACACCTCCGTAGCCGTATGTGTCTATCGCAGAAGGCGGCAACATGAATTTGCCGTTCTCGAAATAGCCGTCCCGGTTCACGGTGATATAGGTGTTGAAGTTCTCTGGCGTGAAGTCCACAAACACCGCCCGCGTGTCAATCACCACGTGCACCGGGTATGCCGGCACGGAGGACATGAAGGTCGTTCCCTCGCACGCGCTCAATACCAGCGGCAGAATAAAAAATACTATGTTACGAATAATCTTCATCACTCTCCTGTAATGCCTCCGATATGGATGGTGAAGATGAGGGTAGAGAAGGGCGGAATATAACCCGTAGTACCTTCGGTACCGGAGCCTTCCGCCTTGCTCATGTCGTTGGTCGTGAAGGCGTTGTAGTCGTATCCCAACTTAGCCGGCACGTAGATCTCTATATCGCCGTGGTTGTGGATCTTATGGCAGCCTTCCTGAAATCCCGGAATAGTGCTGGCGAGGCTGAGCGTGGCGTTGTTGGCCTGCTCAATCACGTAGCCGTTGATGAGCCGCAGGGTGTAGTCGCAGATGATGGTACTGGTACTGTTGGGGCGTGCCTCGCCGATATCCCTCAGCGGATCGGCGATGATCTTATATTGCAGACCTGTTGAAGAGACTTGCACACCGGGGTTCTTCTTGTTCGCCTCCAGCCATATTTCGTTCTGCACTTTCCATTCCACCCAGTCGTTCTTCTTGCAGGAAGGAGTAAGGAATAAGGAATAAGGAATCAAGACTAATAGGATTAGTCGGATCCATTGTGTCTTTGTCTTTATCTTGCTATCCATAATTCGGGATTTAGTATGTTTCTATCTTTGTATATCTGGAAATAGAGTTCGGTTTTCTGATCTTGTTCGGCATCGGTGAAGATTGTGCCGATGGTCTGTTTGGTCTCGACCTTGTCGCCTTGTTTGACGGACAGTTTGGTGAGGTTGGAATACACGGTTCGGTAATTACCATGCTGGATAATCACGGCGTACGTGCCGCCTACCATGAAGCAACTCGTCACTTCGCCTTTATACACGCTCCGGGCTTTTGCGCCGGCTACGGTCTGCAGGTAAATACCCTTGTTGTCGATCGTCACCTGCGAATAGACGGGGTGTTGCTGTTTGCCGTAATGGCCGCTGATCATACCTTTCTCCACGGGCCACGGCAGCCGCCCTTTGTTCGCCTCAAAGCCGCCGGCTATCAGTTGCTGTTCATTCGTGAGCGTGGTCTTGGACGCTTTCTCCGCCTGCTTACGGACGATGTCGTCAATCTTCTTATTCAGTTCGTTGACTTTCTTCTGCTTCTGCTGAATCTGCTTGTTGAGGTTCTTCTCTTTGGACTTGAGTTGGGTCAGCATGTTCTGCTGCTTGCGCTCGTCGCGTTTGAGGTTCTCCTGCTCGCGTTTGCGGGAAGAGAGGGCGGTCTGTTTGTCGTTCTTGTTGGCTTGCAGAAGCTCGTTCTGCGTGTCTATCTCCGCCTGGGTTTTTTCTATCCTGTGCACCTGTTCCTGACGGAAATGTGCGAACTCCTGCAGGTATCGCGCGCGGCGCGCCAACTGCTGAAAACTGTCGCTCGAGAGCAAGAACAGCAGCGGTGATTGCTGGAGTTGTGCGTAATGGCTCTGCCGAACCATTCGTGCGTAGTCCGCCTTATGGCTCTCTAACACTACCTGCAGCGAGTCGCGGGTGGAGGAGAGCTGTTTCATCTCACGGTTGAGCGCCGTGATCTCGTTGTCAAGCGTGCGGATGAGTTTCTTCTGGTTCTTGATATTTTGGTTGAGCAGTTGCAGTTTGTTCACCGTGGCGCTCTCGTCACGTTTGGTCTGCTTGAGCATTTTGTTGGTCTGCTCAATCTCCTCCTGAAGTTTCCGTTGTTTCTTCTGCAGATCTTTCACGCTTTCTGCCGCCCATACGGAAATTTGAAAGCTGAAAATTGCCAGGACCACAAGCCCTAACCATCTCCGATATGTATGTAAACTTTTCATTATTTAATCTCCAAATCTTCCATACGGCTTCAGCCGATCGTTCGAGGCTTTGCCGAGATAAGAAATCTTCAAATCTCCCTCACAGCCATTTGCTGAGATCTATCTCTGTGTATTTATCCAATCTCTGCCCTTTGACCCGCACAGGTACGTCGAGTCGCCGCGGGCTGTAACTGATGACTAATTCGATTGTGTCTTTGCCGAAAATATATTGCAGTCTTGCTTTCTCTGCGCCGGTCGGCAGTTCGGCGGTACATATCTGCTGGAATATATCCCAGTTCATGTTCGGCGTCAGTTTGCGGTTGAGGGCTGCGTAGGTGGTCTTGGCGTATTGACCGTGTATCTTGTCTATGGCGGTGATCTCCATCGGCGTGGCTTCAATCCGCATCATCTCCATGCCCAACATCGGCATGACGGAGATGACGATCATCGAGTCGCGCACGGTTTGCATGGTGACGGCAGCGGAGACACGGTCGTCGTTCGTACTGAGAGTTGCCTGAGCTCCTTGGATCAGACAGGTATGCCATACCGGCTCTGCCGGTTCAACCGGCTGCGAACTGACCGCTTTCTTCTTTGCCCCGCAGCTGCATAGACAAAGAGCTATCACCCATATGATTAAATTTTCAATTCTCAATTTTCAATTGTCAATTATCAATTTTCAATTGTTTTAAGTGTCCCTCGACCTCTGCTTTCATCCGTTCGTCACGGCTGTTGCTCAGCGCGCGCCGGAGATAGAACAGCGCCAGATCGTTCTTTCCCTTCAGGTGTAGTATCCATCCGTACGTATCGAGATAAACGGGGTTGTTGGCGTCCTCGCGGATGGTGATGGCACTCATCTTCTCCGCTTCGTTCAGGTCACCGCCGTGGGTGGCTATGTAATAGGCGTAGTTATTGAGGACCATCAGGTTGTACGGGTCCATCGCCAGAATCTTCTTGTACATCGCAATCAGGTCCTTGGGCTTGGCGCCTGTCTGCTCCATCAGTTCGAGCTTGAAGAGCAGGAACCGCAGGTTGTCCGGGTCGGTCTTGAGGTAGCGGTCGATCTCTCTGATGGCTTTCTTGTATTCTCCGGCCATGGCGTAGATGCGGTAACGGGTGATGGCGCTGTAGGCGTCATAGCCTCTCTGCGTGTCTATCTCGTCCTGGATCTTCAGGGCGGGTTTCCATTGTTCGGTAGCCAGATAGACCTGCAACAACCGCTCTAACAGATCCTCGCTCCGTGCTCCTTTCTTCTGCACGCGGTACGCCTCTTCGTACGCGGCGACGGACTCCTCTTTCTTGCCCAACCCCTGATACATGATTCCCAGATAATAAAGGGTCTGCGCGTCGTCGGGTTTGAGTGCGTGGCAGAACTGGAGCAAGGCGTACGCCTCCGGGTAACGCTCCCCGTCGATGGCGTTCCGCGCCGCGTACCAGTAGTACGAGAACTGCTGCTCCTGCTCCGGTGTCAAAGCAGCAGGGGAAAACCTCTCTCCGGAAGGTTCTACGGACGACCACTGGGCGTCCGATCGAGCAGAGCTCTTCACCCGCACAAGGGAGAGGGAAAGGAATGCCACTAACAATAATATGTAGTTTATTTTTATCTTCATTTGTATCTTCTTTACCTCCCCTTGAGGGGAGGTCTGGTGGGGTTATTTCCTCCCACTGTGTCCGAATCCGCCGGCGCCGCGTTCCGTGTCGCTCAGCTCCTCCACTTCCACTATCTCCGGTGTCTCGTGCTTGGCGATCACCATCTGGCATATCCGTTCTCCGGGTTCGATGGTCTGTGCCTCGCCCGAGAGGTTGATGAGGATGACGCCCACTTCTCCGCGGTAGTCGGCATCGATGGTGCCCGGCGTGTTGAGTACGGTCAGTCCGCGTTTGAGTGCCAGCCCGCTCCGCGGACGTATCTGCGCCTCATAGCCTGCAGGCAGTTCGATAAACAGTCCCGTGGGGATCAGCCGCCGCTCCATGGGCTGCAGGGTGACCGCCTCCCCGATGTGGCACCGTATATCCATTCCCGCCGCCTGTGCACTCTCGTATCTCGGCAGCGGATTTGCGCTCTTGTTGATAATCTTTAAAACCATGATTTTTGTTTTTTTTTGTTTCCTGTCTCCTCCCTTTTATGGGGAGGCCGGGTGGGGCTTTAGAATCTTTTTTCCGCGAGCACCCGTAGTCCGTCTGCTACGATTTGGATATGTATATCTTTGTCCATCTCCACGGGATCGCCGTCCAGGTGGAAGGGAGCCGCCTCCTCGCGGAAGAGCGTCACTTCTTTCGCGCGCAGTGTGTCCATGAAATGGCTGTCGTCAATGCTTCCGGCGAACAGCCGTAGTGCCAGACTGGCGCTGCCCAACAGCGCGTGGCTCGACATCAGCATGATATCCATCTTACCGTCCTGGATACTCGCTTTCGGCGCTATGAGCGCTTCGTAGCCCCACTGGTTGGCGTTGGCGAAGGTGATAAGGAACGCTTTGTGCGTCACGTCCAGACCGTCGCCCACGATA
The DNA here is from genome assembly GCA_905233255.1 of Paludibacteraceae bacterium. Lineage (GTDB taxonomy): Bacteria > Bacteroidota > Bacteroidia > Bacteroidales > Paludibacteraceae > Colicola. The sequence continues at coordinate 4,030 of CAJOCN010000031.1, read as the reverse complement.
TGGTAGTTCTGCGGCTGATAAGTGAACGCATCTCTGATGATGTTCTGCAGATACGTACTGAAGCCGCGTTTGTTACTGCCCGCAAAATGATCTGCTATCAGTGCATCAAAACCCGTGCCACAGGTGCTTACGAAGAGTTTGCCGTTCGCCAGACCGTAATCCACCGAGATCGGCTCCGAGTGGTTGATCATTTCAATCGCTTTCTGCGGACGGATGGAGATGCCCAAGTGACGTGCAAAACCGTTTCCGCTACCCATTGGGATGATGCCCAACGCCGTTCTCCTTTCGCCTGTAACCTTTCGCCCTTCGCCTTTCACTAACCCGCGCGCTACCTCGTTCACCGTCCCGTCACCGCCGACGGCTACCACGGCATCGAAACCCATACGGGCGTACTGATGTGCCATTTCTGTTGCGTGGCCGGCGTACTCCGTGAACGCGATATTAGGCATCCACTGCTCACTATCCAGCGTCTGCATAATCAGTTTGGGCAACTTGCGTTTGGCGCTCTGTGTCTCTTTGCTTCCCGATACAGGGTTGATGATAAAAGCTATATTTTTCATATGTACATATTTACGCAATCTAAATCGGGTGCAAATTTACAAAAAAAAAATGACATACGCAAGCACGCGCGCATTTTTTACAAAAAAGAGTGCTTTTTTTATAATTTTCAATTTTCAATTTTCAATTTTCAATTTTTTATTGTATCTTTGCACTCGGTATCTATAGAACATGGCTATGAACAGGACAATTTTTATACTTCTTTGGATAATTGTGAATTGTGCATTGTGCATTGTGAATTCTTCTTGCTCTCGTCCTGCGCAGGACTCACCTTTCGCAGCCTGGCAGGGAGCCGAACCTATTGCTAATACGCCTTATTACCTCTGTGCCGACACGCTCCGTCAGGGTGGGTTGGTTCTTCTGCATAACCTCGCTGTTGTGGATTCGGACGGTTATGTTCTCTATGCCGACACGCTCAATGATTACGAACCGGATCATTGCGATCTTTTCCCGGATGGAAGTATTCGTCTTATGCTTTTCGACCCCTGCGAAGAACGCTATGTATTCGTGAAATATCCCGCACGTTAAACCCCATCTATTGCCGCGTGCAAAAATTGCCGATTATTAAGATTTTAGCACAACAAAAGCAAGTGACATTTCTGCCACTTGCTCATCGTATAGGGTTGCTATACCCTTACTATAGATTTACCTCACCTCTGCGCCTTGGAGAGTATAGGTTTTGTCGCTACGGAGAATGAAGACATGACCGTTTCTAACAACCTTTGTATATTGTACATCGCCTCTTTGTACATCTTCTATGCCTAGACTTTTCGGCGTAGTCGTATAGGTGGCCGTGTAAGTGGCATCAGCTGTTACAACCACTATGTCTGGTGACCAACCAGCAAATTTATACGAATATTGTTCATCATCTTCTTTAGTCGGTTCCTCACAGAAAGGCATCATACCATATTCCAAGTCATTAGCGCATAACACACTTCCGTCATCGTTCTTGAAGGTAATTGTGTATTTGTTCACGATTGAGTTGTACGTTGCAGTATAGATTGCATCCTCTGTTACCGCAACAATCTTTGGCAACCAACCTGCAAAGGTGTATGTATATTCTACTGTTGCATCTTTCGTTACATTCTCATGAGTGGGTACTTGACCATACTCTACAATAGTCTGGTCAATTATCGTACCATCATCTTGGTTCCATGTGATTGTATAACTATTGCGTGAACTTGTGTATGTGGCCGTATATATTGCATCGCATGTTGCGGCTACAATATCTGGTGTCCAATTTGCAAACGTGTATGTAAATTCAGCGGTAGCTGTTCTTTCTGGATTTGTGGGAGGTATAGGGGTAGATTGATAAGCAACGCTATCAATTTTTATAATAGTACCATCCCAATTTTTGAAAGTTACTTTATAACGATTGATTTTATATTGCGCCTTTATAGTTACATCACTTGTGATATTTGTATAATCTAAGTTCCACCCAATAAAAGTGTAACCTTCGCGATGTGGATTAGACGGGGCAACTGCATTTTCTCCCTCATAGACGATTTGTTGAGAAAGAATAGTGTTGTCATAATCACAAAAGGTAACAGTGTAACTTTCTAATTCATCCCCGATAGCACGTATTCGGTAAAAATCTTTCCAAATATTAGCATTTTTATATAGATTAATTGATGATGCTGGGACATAGAGTACACATGTAGATTTATCTATATTTCGAAAAGGATCAGAATTTAATGATGCTGGTAAATCACGATAGTTGACAATCTTTTTTACATTTGTACAATTAGAAAACGCGCCGGTGCCAATATGAGTTAGATTTTCGCCTAGACTAATAGATAGCAAGCCCACACAGTTAGAAAATGCATCATAGTCAATATATGTAGTGCTATTAGGAATTTCTATTGTTGTTAGGGAAGAACATCCATCAAAAGCAGAATAATTAATCCGAGTTGTTGTAGATGGAATAGTAATAGAATCTAAAGAAGAGCAATTTTGAAAAGCAGAACTACCTATTTCTTTTACTCCATCATAGAGAGTAAGTTCTGTTAAAGATGTACAATTATAACAAGCGTATGCACTAATCTTTTCGGCAGAAAATTTGATTGATGTCAGTGATGTACAATTGGAAAATGCGCTTTCACCAACAGTAATACATCTGTCTATATTAATAGAAGTTAGCATCGGACAGTTTGCAAACGCTTCACGTCCTATTTCGCGAAGATTTGTAAGTTGTAATGTAACAGAACTAAGCCAAGGACAATTTTTGAAACAGCCTTCACCGATTGTATGAAAAGTCGTTCCATTGACAACTACCGTTTGTAAGGAAGGACAGCCCGCAAATGAGTAGCCAAGAGTGTATTTGATACCATTATTAATAGAAACTGAACGTAAAGTATTGCAGTTTAAGAAAACATTGCCAGCTATATATATAGCACTATATTGATGACCGAATGGATCACTAATTTTACCTTTTATATTAGCGTGTTTAATACCATCTATATATCCTCCCACATAAGCAGGATTAGATTCGTAGGTATTGAGATTTGTTTCTACATAGTAAATACTATCAACAAGATGTCTAGTTCCGTTTGCGGCATTAAGACACAAATTGACGCTCAACGAAAGAGCCATCAGAAAGAAAAAATTCTTTTTCATAATTACTTATATTTTGTGATTATACTAACTAAACATTCTACATGAGCATCTTCATCCTTGCCTTGTGGATGTTCGGTAAGGATGATATAATGCTTATCTATTTGATAGACTGAGACAGGAAAACCGGCCCAACTATCTTCTGCAACTAGTAGCTTCTCAGGCCATTCATTATTATTGAGAGCGGAGATAAAATTGTCAGCCCAACCGATTCCTGTCATCATTATAACAAATTTTGGAGACAGAATATCTACTTCTTTCTTTAGAATGTTACAATCGTCATTTAGTTGCAATTTAAATAATGTTTCACTTGGATTTGCACCATCTGGAGCAAGTTTACAAAGATTACTCCACGCAATATAATTAACTTCATCATTAATAGGATAAAACTCTTGAGCAACGCGGCGCATTACACGAAAAAACGCTGAGTGGTTGGTATTGTAGTTCTCGTCATTGTTTTTACTAATCCAACTCATCTGATTACTACAATTAAATATTCGCTTTTCAGAAGATTCGTCAAACATGGTTTCTACATCCAAATCTTCATTTAACCAACCATTTGTAGCTCGACCTACGAACATTAGTCCATTATTAAGGTCCATAGGAAAGTTTTTTCCCCATTGTATTATAAATGGAAAAATATCTTTTCCTTCACAATACTCTTGTGTGTGTTTGATTAATTTTTGATAAAGAGGTTTCAACTCTTCTTTCAATCGGTCTTGAAATGTCTTCATAGATTTTTTATTTAGTAATATATACGAAAAACGTGAGGCTTGTTAGCTTCAATTTGGAACCTTAAGGAATTCTGGACGACCTTCTATTACCAAATATCTACCGAACAAGGCTCACGCTTACGCAT
>CAJOCN010000030.1 GCA_905233255.1 Paludibacteraceae bacterium | reverse complement strand
CAACACCGCTCACGTAGAGTATCAAACAGCTAACCGTCACTACGCACACGTAGACTGCCCGGGCCACGCTGACTATGTAAAGAACATGGTTACCGGTGCTGCTCAGATGGATGGTGCAATCATCGTAGTTGCTGCTACTGATGGTCCTATGCCTCAGACCCGCGAGCACATTCTGTTGGCTCGCCAAGTAAACGTACCGCGCCTGGTTGTATTTATGAACAAGTGCGATATGGTTGACGATCCTGAGATGCTCGACCTCGTTGAGATGGAGATGCGTGAGCTGTTGAACTTCTATGATTTCGATGGTGACAACACTCCGGTTATCCGCGGTTCTGCTCTTGGTGCACTGAACGGTGTTCCTGAGTGGGAAGAGAAGATTATGGAGTTGATGGACGCTTGCGACAACTGGATCCAGCTGCCGACACGTGCCGTTGATAAACCGTTCCTGATGCCGGTTGAGGACGTATTCTCGATCACCGGTCGTGGTACAGTTGCTACCGGTCGTATCGAGACCGGTGTTGTCAAAGTTGGTGACGAGGTTCAGCTGATCGGTCTCGGTGCAGAGGGCAAGAAGAGCGTTGTAACCGGCGTTGAGATGTTCCGCAAACTGTTGGATCAAGGTGAGGCAGGTGATAACGTAGGTCTGCTCCTCCGTGGTATCGACAAAGATGAGGTTAAGCGTGGTATGGTATTGACTCACCCGGGTTGCGTTAAACCGTACAGTGAGTTCAAGGCTTCCGTTTCCGTTCCACAACCACTATCGTCCGCAGTTCTACATCCGTACTATGGATGTTACCGGTGAGATCACTCTGCCGGAAGGAACTGAGATGGTAATGCCGGGTGATAACCTCGAGATTCAGGTTAAGCTGATCTACCCGGTAGCTTGCTCTGAGGGTCTGCGCTTCGCTATCCGTGAGGGTGGTCGTACCGTAGGTTCCGGTCAGATTACCAAACTCATCGACTAATTCGTCGGCAATAGGATCGCATAGGTCCATACCGCTCCGCTAAATGGAGGGGCGACCTATGCCTCCGAATTCCCCCACAAATTAAAATTTGCGGGGACCCCAAAAGGGAAACCTGCTCGGGGTGTCGAGCCCCGAGCAATTTTACGGAAGTCCTCCAATGGTAGGAGAGCGGTCTCCAAAACCGTTAATGTGGGTTCGATTCCTGCCTTCCGTGCTAATAAAGGTGAAAGGTGAAAGGTGAAAGGTGAAAGGACACCCAAGCCCCATCCCCCAAGCCAAATGTTACAGACATAGCTTCCAATTCGACTTTAGCGCATGCTGGAGCCGGATTGTTGCGCGGGAATACGTGTACGTAATAAGATTACTTGGATAATAATATTAAAGATAATATAAAAATTCTACTAATATGGCTTTTGTAGAAAACATTAAAGAGTCGTACAACGAACTGGTTCATAAAACAAGTTGGCCTACTCGTAAAGAGTTGACTCAGAGTTCAGTGATAGTATTGATTGCTTCCATTATACTGGCACTGATCGTTTGGGCTATGGACTGGTGCTTTGAGACGATCATGACATTCGTTTATGGTTTGCTCTAAACCATCAACATTTAAGATTTCAAATTTAAGATTTAAGATTTTAGATTACGATGGCAGAGAACAAGAAACAATGGTATGTAATGCGTGCTATCTCCGGTAAGGAGAACAAGGTAGAAGAGTATATCAACAATGCTCTTGTGTCGAGTTCGCTTTTCCGCGAGTATGTGTCGCAGGTGCTGATCCCGCGGGAGAAGGTGGTAACCGTTAAAAACGGCAAGCGCACGGAGAAAGAGCGTAATATGCTCCCGGGCTATGTGCTGGTTGAGTGCTATCTTTGCGACGAGAGCTTCCCGCTCTTGCGTAATATCCCGAATGTTCTGGGTTTCTTGAGCGGCGGTAAGACAACTGTCAAACCCGAACCCGTATCGCAGGCAGAGGTCAACAAACTCGTTGGTCTGGCCAGTGAGTCGGAGGTTCGCGCAGCAAGTGAGATCACTTTCCTTGTCGGCGAGAGCGTGAAGGTGGTAGATGGTCCGTTCAACGGCTTCAAGGGTACCATCCAGGAAGTAAGTGCGGAGAAGCACAAGCTCAAAGTGGTTGTTACGATCTTTGATCGCCAGACTCCGGTGGAGTTGGGCTACAACCAAGTAGAAAAAGAGTAGGAGATCCCGTTACAGGTCGTCTGTACTACTCGGTAGTTTCAAAAAATTATTAACAGACTGAGAAGTTTATAGCTGCGCGTTTATAAAGGTTTATAGTGCTGCGCACGTTTATAACTTCGTTTGCAAGTCAAAAACTATTAACAAAAGTAAAACTATGGCTAAAGAAATTGCTGGTTTTATCAAACTCCAAATCAAGGGTGGCGCTGCTAACCCTGCACCTCCGGTAGGCCCGGCTCTGGGTTCGAAGGGTGTGAACATTATGGAGTTCTGCAAACAGTTCAATGCCAGAACGCAAGACAAGGCAGGTAAAGTGCTGCCTGTAGTAATTACCGTTTATGCGGATAAGTCCTTCGACTTCGTCGTTAAGACTCCTCCTGTAGCTATCCAGCTGCTTGAGGCTGCTAAGGTGAAGAGCGGAAGCGACCAGCCGAACCGTAACAAGGTGGCAACGATCACCGAGGAGCAGGCTCAGGCAATCGCTCAGGACAAGATGGTGGATCTCAACTGCTTCACCGTTGAGTCGGCTCTTAAAATGGTTAAAGGTACCGCACGCAGTATGGGTATCGTAGTAAAGTAAAACTCTTCAATCCAATCAACAATTATGGCAAAACTGACAAAAAAACAGAAGCTTGCTGCTGAGAAGATTGAAGCAGGTAAGCTCTACACCATCGAGGAGGCAGCTGCTCTCGTTAAAGAGATCACTACCACCAAATTCGATGCAAGCGTAGATATCGACGTACGTCTGGGTGTTGACCCGCGTAAGGCAAACCAAATGGTTCGTGGCGTCGTTGCACTTCCGAACGGTACCGGTAAGGTTGTTCGCGTTCTCGCACTCTGTACTCCGGATCAGGAGGCAGCTGCAAAAGAAGCAGGTGCTGACTATGTAGGTCTGGATGAGTATATTGAAAAGATCAAAGGTGGATGGACGGACATTGATGTCATCATCACCATGCCTCAGATTATGGGTAAGATCGGTGCCCTCGGTCGCGTATTAGGTCCTCGTGGCTTGATGCCGAACCCGAAGAGCGGTACGGTTACCATGGATGTAGCGAAAGCTGTTAAAGAGGTTAAGGGCGGTAAGATCGACTTCAAGGTTGACAAGTTCGGTATTGTACACACCTCCATCGGTAAAGTTAGCTTCAGCGCTGAGAAGATCGCTGAGAATGCATTGGCATTCATCGACACGATCAAGCACCTTAAGCCGGCTGTATCGAAGGGCGAGTACATCAAGAGCGTTTATCTTTCCAGCACAATGAGTCAGGGTATTAAGATCGATACCAAATCGCTTTAATCTCTAAAAAATTACAGACAAGTATGAAAAAGGAAGATAAAAATCTCGTCATTGAAGCCCTTGGCGCACAATTGGCTGAGTTCTCGCACTTCTACCTCGTTGACATCGAGGGTCTGAATGCAGAGAAGACCAGCGAGTTGCGTCGTGCGTGCTTCAAGCAGGACATCAAACTCTTGGTTGCTAAGAACACCCTGCTCCAGAAAGCGCTTGAGAAAAAAGGCGTAGAGGCAGAGATCTTCGGTGCACTCAAGGGTAACACCGCTCTCATGCTTAGCAATACCGGTAATGCTCCGGCTAAACTCATCAAGGAGTTTACCAAGGGCGACAAGACCGGTGAGGCTAAACCGCAACTCAAAGCTGCTTACGTAGAAGAGACTGTTTACGTAGGCAAGCAGAATCTCGAGTTCCTGTGCGCTATCAAGTCGAAGAACGAACTCATCGCAGAGTTGGTTGCATTGCTGCAATCGCCGGCGAAGAACGTTGTTTCTGCACTTCAGAGCGGACAAAACACCATTCATGGTGTACTGCAAACTCTCGGCGAGCGCGCAGAATAATTATTCCCGTAATCCCGTAATAACGTAATTACGAGTTACAAAAAACAAAACTGAATCAAAAACATTTAAAATTTATAAGACAATGGCAGATCTTAAAGTTATTGCTGAAACATTAGTTAACCTTACCGTTAAGGAAGTAAATGAACTCGCTACCATCCTGAAAGAGGAGTACGGAATTGAGCCGGCTGCAGCTGCAGTTGCTGTTGCTGCTCCCGCTGCAGGTGGTGCTGCTGCTGAGGCAGCTGAGGAGAAGACCTCTTTCGATGTTGTTCTCAAGAGCGCAGGTGCTAACAAGCTCCAGGTTGTTAAGGCCGTTAAGGAGCAAACCGGTCTCGGCCTGAAAGAGGCTAAGGACATCGTAGACGCTGCTCCGTCTAACGTTAAGGAAGGCGTTGACAAAGCTACCGCTGAGGCTTTGAAGAAAGCTCTCGAAGAGGTAGGTGCTGAGGTAGAGCTCAAGTAATACCCCACGAGCCAACCACTCTAATCGGGTGGAATGGGTTTAGATCCTCACGTCAAAATGAGGGTCTAAACCTTTTCTGCTCAATAGGACAGAATGATTAAAAAACTGAAAAATTTGGTAATTATTATAGGGTGAATATTAAAATACTATAAACTTTATCACCGCCGATTTAGATTTAAATTACTTATTACCAACAGTTTAGTTCTGTTAAACAATTATCAACCATATAAAATAATGGCTACAACAAAAAATCAGCAGAGAGTCAATTTCAGTCGTATGCAAAAGCATATGCCTTATCCTGACTTTCTCGAAATTCAGTTAAAGTCCTTCGCGGATTTTGTTCAGATGGATAGTACCCCTGAGCAACGCCGTAAAGAGGGACTCTTTAAGGTATTCTCGGAGAACTTCCCGATCCAGGATACCCGCAACAGTTTCACGCTGGCTTTCTTGGACTATTCCATTGACCGCCCCCGTTATTCCATCGAGGAGTGCATCAAGCGCGGCCTGACCTACAGTGTGCCTTTGAAAGCGAAACTGCGTCTCAGTTGCGAGGATCCCGATCATGAGGACTTCGATACCGTCGTTTCTGACGTATACCTCGGTACTATCCCTTACATGACCCCGAAAGGCACCTTTGTCATCAACGGTGCTGAGCGTGTCGTAGTTAGTCAGTTGCACCGTTCGCCCGGTGTGTTCTTCGGAACATCCATGCATAGCAACGGTACCAAGCTCTACTCCGCTCGTATCATTCCTTTCCGCGGTTCATGGATCGAGTTCGCTACCGACATCAACAAGGTCATGTATGCTTACATCGACCGTAAGAAGAAATTGCCTGTAACAACCCTGCTTCGTGCCATCGGTTTCGAGTCGGATAAAGAGATTCTGAACTGCTTCGACCTCGCAGAGGAAGTGAAGGTAAACAAAGAGACGCTGGAGGCATGTGTCGGACGTAAACTGGCCGGTGATGTGATGAAGGCGTGGGTAGAAGATTTCGTGGATGAGGACACCGGTGAGGTTTCGTCTATCGAGCGTAATACCATCGTGGTAGAGCGCGAAGAGGAACTGACCCCGGAGGTTATTAACACGATCATTGAATCCGGCTCGAAGACCATCCTGCTGCATAAGGAGGAGGAGCGTGAGAACGATTTCGCTATCATCTTCAATACCCTGCAGAAAGACCCGGCTAAGACCGAGAAAGAGGCTGTTCTCTACATCTACCGCCAGTTGCGTAATGCAGAGCCGGCCGATGATGCTACGGCACGCGAGATGATCCAGAACCTCTTCTTCTCCCAGAAGCGTTATGACCTGGGTGAGGTAGGACGTTATCGTATCAACCGCAAGTTGAGTATGTCGATTCCTGACGATGTTCGCGTACTGACCAAAGAGGATATCATCGAGATCATCAAATATCTCGTCATGCTCATCAACAGCAATGCCGAAGTAGATGATATCGACCACCTCTCCAACCGTCGTGTGCGCACCGTAGGTGAGCAGCTCTTCAACCAATTCGGTATCGGTCTGGCTCGTATGGCTCGTACCGTGCGTGAGCGTATGAATGTTCGTGACAACGAAGTCTTTACGCCGACCGACTTGATCAATGCGAAGTCAATCTCTTCGATCATCAACAGCTATTTCGGTACGAACGCCCTGAGCCAGTTCATGGATCAGCAGAACCCGTTGGCCGAGATCACTCACAAACGTCGTATGTCGGCCCTCGGTCCCGGTGGTCTGAGCCGTGATCGTGCCGGTTTCGAGGTACGTGACGTACACTACACCCACTACGGTCGTCTCTGTCCTATTGAGACGCCGGAAGGTCCGAACATCGGTCTGATCTCTTCGCTCTGTATCTATGCGAAGATCAACAACCTTGGTTTCATCGAGACCCCCTATCGTCCCGTTAAGGACAGCGTCGTAGACCTCGATAACGACCATGTCGTATATCTGTCTGCCGAGGACGAGGAGAACCAGGTAGTAGCACAAGGTAACGCACCGTTGACACCGGAAGGAAATTTCATCCGCAAGACCGTTAAGACGCGTCTCGGTGCTGAGTTCCCCGTCGTAGCGCCGTCTGAGGTCAACCTCATGGACGTGGCGCCGTGCCAGATCGCTTCGGTGGCAGCTGCTCTCATTCCGTTCTTGGAGCACGATGATGCCCACCGTGCCCTCATGGGATCGAACATGATGCGCCAGGCTGTTCCGTTGATCACTTCTGAGTCCCCGATTGTGGGTACAGGAATTGAGGAGCAGCTGGTTACCGATAGCCGTACGCAAATCGTAGCAGAAGGTGCCGGTGAGGTGACCTACGTGGATGCCGATGTCATTCGCATCAACTACGATCGCGACGACGAAGAGGCACTCATCAGTTTCGACTCGCAGGAGAAAGAATATAAACTGCCGAAGTTCGAGAAGACCAACCAGAATACGACCATCGACCTCCATCCGCTCGTTCGCAAGGGCGATCGCGTAGAGGCCGGTCAGATCCTCACCGAGGGTTATGCAACCCAAGGTGGCGAGTTGGCGCTCGGTAAGAACCTCAAGGTAGCGTATATTCCTTGGAAGGGTTATAACTACGAGGATGCTATCGTGCTCAGCGAGCGCATCGTTCGTGAAGATATGTATACTTCGGTTCACGTGGTTGAGCAGCTGCTCGAGGTACGTGACACCAAGCGCGGTATGGAGGAGTTCACCGCCGATATCCCGAATGTATCCGAAGAGGCTACCAAAGACCTCGACGAGAACGGTATTATTCGTATCGGTGCGTACATCCAACCGGGTGATATTCTCATCGGTAAGATCACCCCGAAGGGTGAGACCGATCCGAGTCCGGAGGAGAAGCTCCTCAAGGCTATCTTCGGTGACAAAGCCGGTGATGTGAAGGATGCTTCGTTGAAGGCCAGTCCTTCGCTCGACGGTGTCATCATCGATAAGAAACTCTACTGCCGTGCGAACAAAGACCGCAAGCAGAAGATGGATGACAAGATCACGCTGGCCGATATGGATGCGAAGTTCAAAGCCAAAGCGGAGGACCTGCGTGAGCAACTCATCACCAAGCTCTATACCCTCCTCACCGGCCGTCAGGCGGTTAGCGTGAAGGATATCCTCGGTACCGAGTTGATCTCCAAGGGTCAGCACTTCACCAAAGAGCGTCTCAACGAGATCGATTACTTCTCCGTACTGCTCGAGGGATGGACTTCGGATGCACATAAGAACGAACTCGTCGCTAAGTGCGTGCTTAACTACATCGCTAAATACAAAGAGATGGATGCGCAACTCAAGCGCGAGAAGTTCAACCTTACCATCGGTGATGAGCTGCCGAACGGTATCATCCAGATGGCTAAGGTTTATGTGGCTAAACGTCGTAAGATCCGCGTAGGTGATAAGATGGCCGGTCGTCACGGTAACAAGGGTATCGTATCCAAGATCGTCCGCGTAGAGGATATGCCGTTCCTCGCAGACGGTACGCCGGTAGATATCGTATTGAACCCGATGGGTGTGCCTTCTCGTATGAACATCGGTCAGATCTTCGAGGCTGTCCTCGGTTGGGCCGGTCAGGAACTCGGTGTCAAATTCAGCACCCCGATCTTCGACGGTTGTACGATGGAGCAACTCGACGAGTGGACCGACAAAGCCGGTCTGCCCCGTGGTGGTAAGACCCAGCTCTACGATGGTGAGACGGGTGAACCGTTTGACCAGATGGCTACCGTCGGTGTGACCTACTTCATGAAACTCGGTCACATGGTCGATGATAAGATGCACGCCCGTTCGATTGGTCCGTACAGTCTTATTACCCAACAGCCGCTTGGCGGTAAGGCACAGTTTGGTGGTCAACGTTTCGGTGAGATGGAGGTTTGGGCACTCGAGGCACACGGTGCTGCGCATGTGCTCCAGGAGATCCTTACTATCAAGTCCGATGACGTCACCGGCCGTGCACGTACCTACGAGGCAATTGTCAAAGGTGAGAACTTCCCGACGCCGGGTCTGCCCGAGTCGCTTAACGTGCTCCTGCACGAGTTGCAAGGTCTCGCTCTCAGTATCAACATGGAATAATGGAGGACAAGAAGTATGGCTTTTAAACAAGAAAATAAGAAAACCGGTTTCACCAAGATTTCGATTGGTTTGGCTTCCCCGGATGAGATCATGCAGATCTCCTCGGGTGAGGTGCTCAAACCGGAAACGATTAACTATCGTACCTACAAACCTGAACGCGATGGTTTGTTCTGTGAGCGCATCTTCGGTCCTACCAAGGATTACGAGTGCCACTGCGGTAAATACAAACGTATCCGTTATAAAGGTATCGTCTGCGAGCGTTGCGGCGTAGAGGTAACCGAGAAGAAAGTGCGTCGTGAGCGTATGGGTCATATCAAACTCGTCGTTCCCGTTGCCCATATCTGGTACCTCCGTTCGCTGCCGTCTAAGATGGCTGCCCTGCTCGGTATCCCGACCAAGAAACTGGAGTCTGTCATCTACTATGAGAAATATCTCGTAGTACGTGCCGGTGCGCTCGAGGGTCAGGAGATCGGCGAGAAGAACGAAGCAGATAAGAATAGAATTCCTATCGAGAACTGCATGCTGCTCGACGAAGATCAGTATCAGCAGGTGCTCGATATCCTGCCGGAAGGCAATGAGTCGCTCGACGACACCGATCCGAATAAGGTCATCATCAAGATGGGTGCTGAGGCTATATATGACTTGCTCAAAGACATCGATCTCGATGCCCTCTCGTACGAGTTGCGTGCTACGGCCGATAAATCGTCTTCCGTACAACGCCGTCAGGAGGCCCTCAAGCGTCTGCAGGTAGTAGAGGCTTTTCGTGCTTCCAACGGTCGTAACCGTCCGGAGTGGATGATCCTCCAGGCGATTCCTGTGACGCCGCCGGAGTTGCGTCCTCTCGTGCCCCTGGATGGTGGCCGTTTCGCTACCTCCGACCTCAATGACCTCTATCGTCGTGTCATCATCCGTAACAACCGTCTCAAACGACTGGTTGAGATCAAGGCGCCGGATGTCATTCTGCGTAACGAGAAGCGCATGCTCCAAGAGGCTGTTGACTCCCTCTTCGATAACAGCCGTAAGACCACGGCCATGAAGTCGGATGCCAACCGTCCGTTGAAGTCCCTCTCGGATTCGCTCAAGGGTAAACAAGGACGTTTCCGTCAGAACCTGCTCGGTAAACGTGTGGACTACTCCGCGCGTTCCGTTATCGTCGTAGGTCCGGAACTTAAGATGCACGAGTGCGGTCTGCCTAAAGAGATGGCGGCTGAACTCTATAAGCCGTTTATCATCCGCAAGCTCATCGAGCGTGGTATCGTGAAGACCGTGAAGTCCGCGAAGAAGATCATCGATCGCCGTGAACCGGTGATCTACGAGATCCTGGAGCATGTGATGGAAGGACACCCCGTTCTGCTGAACCGTGCTCCGACACTGCACCGTCATGGTATCTTGGCTTTCCAACCCCGTATGATCGAGGGTAAGGCTATCCAGCTGCACCCGCTCTCCTGCGCCGGTTTCAACGCCGACTTCGATGGTGACCAGATGGCCGTGCACTTGCCGCTCTCTAACGAGGCGATCCTTGAGGCACAGCTCCTCATGCTCGGTTCCCATAACATCCTCGACCCGGCCAACGGTAACCCGATTACCGTACCGTCTCAGGATATGATCCTTGGTCTGTATTATATCACCAAGGAACGCCCGGGTGCGAAGGGCGAAGGTCTCACCTTCTATTCCGAGGAAGAGGCGCTCATCGCCCTCAACGAGGGTAGTGTGGACATCCACGCGAAAGTGAAGGTACGTGTGAACACCATCGAGGACGGACAGAAAGTCGTTCGTATCATCGAGACCACGCCGGGACGTGTCGTCGTTAACCAGTATGTACCCGAGGAGATCGGGTATCAGAACACGCTGATGAAGAAAGGCGCTGTGAAGAAGATCATCTCACAGGTCATCAAGACCTGCGGTGTGGCTCGTACAGCGAAGTTCCTCGATGATATCAAGGACCTCGGTTACTACCGCGCCTTCAAGGGTGGCTTGAGCTTTAACTTGAATGATATCCTCATTCCGGAGGAAAAGAAAGCACTTACCGACAAGGGAAACGCCGATATCGATGAGATCAACGAGCGTTATAACTACGGTATGTTATCCGATGACGAGCGTTATCGTGCTACAATCGATACATGGAAGAAAGTCGATGACGAGCTCAAGGATATCCTGATGAAGCACATGAAAGAGGCTGATAACGGATTCAACTCCGTTTACATGATGATGGACTCCGGTGCCCGTGGTAACGAGCAGCAGATCAAGCAGCTCGCCGGTATCCGTGGTATCATGGCTAAGCCGTTGAAGGCAGGTGCTACCGATACACGTCCGGAAATCGAGAACCCGGTCCTCGCGAACTTTAAAGAGGGTATGTCCGTGCTCGAGTACTTCATCTCTACCCACGGTGCCCGTAAGGGTCTGGCTGATACCGCTTTGAAGACCGCCGATGCCGGTTACCTCACCCGTCGTCTCGTCGATGTATCGCATGATGTGATCATCAACGAGGAAGACTGTGGTACCCTTCGTGGTCTGTCTGCACGTGCTATCAAGGATGCTAACGGTCATACCATCGCGTCCCTGACCCTACGTATCCTCGGTCGTGTATCTGTACATGATATCCATGATAACGACGGTAACCTCATCGTCGCTGCCGGCGAAGAGATTCGTGAGGCCGCTTGTGAGGCGATCGAAGCAGCAGGTATCGAAGAGGTAGTCATCCGCTCGGTACTCACCTGCGAGTCCAAGCATGGTGTCTGCGCGAAGTGCTACGGTCGTAACCTTGCTTCGCGTAAGATGGTTCAGAAAGGTGAGGCTGTTGGTGTCATCGCTGCACAAGCCATCGGTGAGCCGGGTACACAGCTTACCCTCCGTACCTTCCACTCCGGTGGTTTGGCCGGTGGTGCCGCTGCACAAGGTACCTACGCCCTCACGCGCGAAGGAATCATCGAGATCGAAGACCTCCGTACTATCACGACCGCTGCCGGTGAGACCATCATCGTCAGCCGTAAGAATACCCTTAACCTCAAGGACGAGAAGACCGGTGTCATCCTGGCTACCTTCGATATCCCGTACGCTTCCAAACTCTTCGTCAACCAAGGCGAGAAATACCCGAAGGGTACTGTTGTCTGCGAGTGGGATCCGTATAAGACCCCGTTGCTGATCGAGCAAGACGGTATCATCCGTTATGAGGACGTCATCGAAGGTATCACCTGTAAGACCGAAGTTGATGAGCAAACCGGTAAGAAAGAGGTTTCTATCACGGAGACCAAGGATAAGACCAAGATGCCGCAGGCGCATATCATGGATAAGGATGGTAATATCCTCCGTTCCTACAACCTGCCTGTTAAGGCCTCTCTGACCTTCACCGATGGCGCTGAAGTCAAGATCGGCGATACCCTCTTCTCTATGGCTCGTGCTACCAACAGCGGTGGTGATATTACCTCCGGTCTGCCTCGTATCACCGAGCTCTTCGAGGCCCGTAACCCGTCTAACCCGGCTGTCGTCGCTGAGATCGACGGTGAGATCTCCTTCGGTAAGATCAAACGCGGTAACCGTGAGCTCTTTATCACCTCTAAACTCGGTGAGCAGAAGGCTTACCTTATCCCGTTGACCAAGCAGATCCTCGTTCAGGAAGGTGACTTCGTTCGTGCCGGTGTAGCCCTCTCCGATGGCGCTATCACGCCGGAAGATATCTTGGCTATCCAAGGTCCGACAGCCGTTCAGAACTACATCGTCAACGAGGCGCAGGCTGTATATCGTATGCAGGGTGTGGAAATCAATGATAAGCACTTCGAGATCATCGTTCGTCAGATGATGCGCAAGGTGGAGATCCTTGAGCCGGGTGATACCCGTTACCTTGAGGGTGATATCGTAGATAAACTCGACTTCTTGGAGGAGAACGACCGTATTTGGGGTCGCAAGGTGGTGACGGATGCCGGTGCCAGCGAGGTACTCAAAGAAGGCCAGATCATTACAGCTCGTCGTCTGCATGATGAGAACAGTTCGCTCCGCCGCCGCGATAAGAAACTCGTGAAGGCACGTGATGCTGAGTGCGCTACCGCCAAGCAGATTCTCCAGGGTATCACACGTGCTGCCCTCGGTACCAAATCCTTCATGTCGGCTGCCTCCTTCCAGGAGACCACCAAGGTACTCAACGAAGCCGCTATCCGCGGTAAAGTCGATTACCTCGAGGGCATGAAAGAGAACGTCATCTGCGGTAACCTCATCCCGGCAGGTACCGGTATGCGTGAGTTCGCTAAGATCGCTGTACATAACAAAGAGGAATACGCTGCTATCCAGGCTGCCCGCGAGGCCGCCGAAGCCGCCCTCAACGGTGAGTACTAATCATCCGCTCCGCGGATCATAAGAAAAAGGAGAAGTTCAACGCTTCTCCTTTTTTGTTTTTCAAAAAAAAGGTCATTTATTTGCACATGTCATTTTTTTGTTGTACCTTTGCGGCCGAAAAAATGTTGCACTATGAGAAACATCATTGTTAGTGTCGTGGCGTTATGCCTGTTAATGACGGGTTGTAACTCGCGTACGCCGCAGTACCGCATCGGCGTGAGTCAGTGTCTGGACGATGCGTGGAGGCAGAAGATGAACTATGAGATGGAACGGGAGTTGCTGCTCCATCCGGACATGTCTCTCTCGCGCCGTATTGCCTACGGCAGCAATGAGTTGCAGTGTGCCCAAATCGATAGTTTTATCAAAGAGCGTGTGGATCTGCTGATAGTCAGCCCCAATGAGGCGGAGCAGGTACAACCTGCTGTGACGAGAGCTTATCGGGCAGGCATCCCGGTAATTGTTGCCGACCGCCGTGTCCCCGGTGACGAATGGACCGCTTTTATCGGCGGCGACAACTACAAAGTCGGCCGACTGATGGCGCATTGGGTGATGGAAAAATGGAAAAAACGAGGCACTGTCTCCAAACCCTTCGTTGTCCTGGAGGTAGCCGGTCTGCCGGGATCGACGCCTGCCACGTTGCGCCACAAGGGTATGATGGAGGGTATCGAGGAAGCGAAAGAAGAAGGGTTAGCGGCTAAGGTTGAGATGCAGAGTGTGATGGGAAGCTGGTATAAGGAGAACGCTTATGAGGTCGTCTCCGAGTACTTGGAGACTCACCCTCTGCCGGATGTCATCGTGGCGCATAACGACCTTATGGCTATCGGGGCTGCCGAGGCAGCGGGGGGTGTTCCTATCATGGGTGTGGACGGCATCCATCCGGGTTTGCAGGCTATCGTAGATGGTAAAATAGAATGTTCCGCGACATACTCTTCTCGCGGCGATATGCTGATCGATGCCGCCGCACATATCTTACATAAGGAACCGTACGTGCATGATACTGTGTTGGAAACGACGCTCGTGGATATTACCGCTGCGTACCCCATGCTCAAGCAGGACGAGGCTATCACCCGCGATCTGGAGACCCTGCATATCGTGCAGATGCAGGTGGAAAGCAAATGGAAACAACAGCGCTTCGACCGATTTATACTGATTCTCTTTGTGGCGCTTTTCTTTATTCTATTCTTTATTCTATTCTTAATCACATTAAGCTATATCTTCATCAAGCAACGTAAGATCCAAACGGAGATCAAGCATGATATCATCCCTCAGCTGGAGAATATGCAAGAGGCTATCCAGCTCAGTAAGAAAGACGAGGCCTTTGCTGAGAGGCTGCGTCAGGTGGTGGACGATTATCTGACGGACCCGGCTCTGAATGTGGAGTTCCTGGGCGGCAAACTGCAACTGAGCCGTACCCAGCTCTTCCGGCGCGTGAAAGCGGTAGCCGGAAAAGGACCGCTGGATTATATCCGCGAGCGGAGACTGATACGCGCAGACGAGTTGCTCCGCACGACCGACATGACGATCCAGCAAGTAGCCCTTGAACTATGTTTCTCCTCTCCCGGCTATTTCACCAAATGCTATAAGGAATACTTCGGGCATCTGCCCAGTGTGCGCTAAAATGAAACATTTATAAATACTAATTTTGTTGCAAAATATGTACCATTTGTTGCAGTGAAACATCAGTGGCATATTTTGCAACATTATTTTTTGCGCATGTGTTTAAACAGAAGTACTTTTGTAGCGGAATTTGGAAACTCCAAGTTCTGCTGTAATTGTTTAATTTTAAATTATCATGAGAAACAAACGATTTCTTGTCTCTTTCCTCCTCATGATGTTGTTGTCCGTGGGGTACGCGTACGCGCAGGTAACTGCGACGGGTGTAGTTGTGGATGCAGCGACCGGCGAACCCATTATTGGAGCTTCAGTGCTGGAGGAAGGTACATCGAATGGTACAATCACCGATTTCGATGGTAATTTCTCACTTTCCGTCGGCAAGGATGCCATGGTGGTGATTTCGTATGTGGGCTACAAAACCCAGCAGTTATTCCCGAATGCAAACATGAAAGTCTCCCTTGCGGAGGACAGCGAGGTGCTGGAGGAAGTGGTAGTAACCGGTTATACCACCCAGCGCAAGGCGGATTTGACGGGCGCTGTCAGTGCCGTCAGTGCCAAGGACTTGGAGAAACAACAGGAGAACAACCCGATGAAAGCCCTGCAAGGTAAAGTGCCGGGTATGAACATCTCGGCTGACGGTAACCCTTCGGGTACGGCGACAGTACGTATCCGTGGTATCGGTACGCTCAATGACAACGACCCGCTGTACATCATCGACGGTGTGCCGACCAAATCAGGCATGCACGAGTTGAACCCGAACGACATCGAGTCTATCCAAGTGCTGAAAGATGCTGCTTCCGCTTCTATATACGGTTCGCGCGCGGCGAACGGCGTCATCATCATCACGACGAAGAAAGGTGCTGAAGGCAAGCTGAGCATCACCCTGGACGCATCGGTGGCCGTGCAGTCATATGTCAACCGCATGCACGTGCTCAACTCGGAACAATACGGCCGCGCCATGTGGCAAGCCTATATCAACGATGGCACTTCCGACCCGAATACGAACGTGTTGGGCTATCGCTATAACTGGGGCTACAACGCACAAGGTCAGCCGGTGCTGAATAATATCATGCTTAATAAATATCTAGATGACGCAGGTACCGTTCCGGTGAGCAACACCGACTGGTTCAAAGAGACCACGCGTCCGGGTATTATCCAGAACTACAACGTATCCGTTTCCAACGGCGGCAAGAAAGGTAGTTCGTTCTTCTCCCTCGGTTACTACAAGAACGAGGGTATCATCAAATCGACGGACTTCGACCGTTTCTCCGCGCGTATCAACAGCGATTACAAGATTCTGAAGGACTATGTGACCATCGGCGAGAACTTCACGGTGAACCGCACGTCGGAGGTGAGTGCTCCGGGCGGGTTCATCAACAGCGTGCTGCAGTATCACCCGCTTCTGCCGGTGTATAACACCAACGGCGAGTTGGCTCAGGCTCCATCGTCCAGCGGTTTCCCGCAACGCGAGAACCCGATGTCTATTTTGGAGCGCAACAAAGACAACCGCTATGTCTATTGGCGTATCTTCGGAAATGTATTCCTGGATATCAACCCTGTCAAAGGCTTACATATCCGCACCACGGCCGGTATTGACTATGCGCAGAAGAAGCAGCGTTTCTTCACCTACCCCATCAAAGACGGTGTGGTGGCTAATGACAAGAACGCCGTGGAGGCGAAGCAAGAGCACTGGACTAAATGGATGTGGAACGCCATCATCACCTATAATCTGGATATCAACAAACACCGCGCAGACTTCATGCTCGGTACCGAGTTGAACCGCGAGATTGATGAATGGTTCTCGGGTTATAAAGAGGATTTCATCGTGTTGCGTCCCACCTACATGTGGCCTTCGGCCGGTACGGGCAACGCGCAGTCTTACGGCGGTTCCGGCAGCTACTCGCTGATATCGTTCTTCGGCAAAGCCAACTATAACTACGATGACCGCTATCTTATTTCGTTCACGCTGCGTCACGACGGTTCGAGTCGCTTTGGTAAGCACAACCGCTTCGCGACCTTCCCGTCCGTGAGTGCGGGTTGGCGTATCAGTCAGGAGAAATTCATGAGCGGCGCTTCGTCATGGTTGGACGACCTCAAGATTCGTGCTTCGTGGGGACAAACAGGTAACCAGGATATCTCCTCTACCGCCCGCTACACGATTTACGAGTCCAACTACGGTATAGAGGAGCACGGCGGTCAGAGTTACGGTACGTCCTACGACATCGCCGGCACCAACGGCGGTCAGATTCTACCGTCCGGTTTCCGTCGCTTGCAGATTGGCAACGATGATATCAAATGGGAGACCACGACGCAGACCAATGCCGGTTTGGACTTTGCATTCTTCAAGCAGACATTTTACGGATCGTTCGACTGGTTCTACAAGCAGACCAAGGATATTCTGGTGCTGATGGACGGTATCGGAGTGATGGGTGAAGGCGCCTCCCAATGGGTGAATGCCGGAGCGATGGACAACATGGGTGTAGAACTGAGCCTTGGTTATCGCAACCAAACCAAAACGGGCTTCAAATACGATATCGCGGCCAATATCTCCCATTATGACAACAAGGTTACCCGACTGCCTGAGACCATAGCTGCTAAAGGTACATTCGGCGGTAACGGCGTGCAGTCCGTTGTAGGCCACGCCATGGGTTCGCAAGTGGGATATATCGCAGACGGCATCTTCAAGAGCCAGGAAGATATCGACAACCATGCTTATCAGGAAGGAGCCGGTCTTGGCCGAATCCGCTATCGCGATATCAACGGCGACGGCGTGGTGAGCGAGGCTGACCAGACATGGATTTACAGTCCGGTGCCGGCAGTATCGTTCGGTGCGAACTTCTATTTCGAGTACAAAGGTTTTGACCTCACCATCTTCTTCCAAGGCGTCGGTGGTGTACAGGTCATCACCAAAGACCTCAAGGAGCAGACCGACCTCTGGAGCGGTGTGAACGTAGCTAACCTGAACAAAGGAACACGCGTCATGGACGCATGGAGCCTCACCAATCCCAACAGCGATATCCCTGCGCTCTCGACCAACAATAACAACAACGAGACGCGCGTCAGCACCTATTTCGTGGAGGACGGTTCGTTCCTCAAACTGCGTAACCTCCAGTTGGGTTACAACCTGCCTAAATCAGCTTGCGACAAGATGCTGATGCAGAGCTGGCGCTGGTTCGTTTCGGCACAGAATGTATTCACCATCCGCTCGGCTAAGTTCTCCGGAGTAGATCCCGAAAATCCGACTTTCGGCTATCCAATTCCGCTGACGGTTACCCTTGGAACAAAAGTGACGTTCTGAGATGAAAAATGAAAAATGAAAAATGAAAGGAGAAAAGTTATGAAACGTATAAATAAGCTTTTATCTTTGAGCGTTAGCAGTCTCTTCGCTTTGAGCGTAGCGTTCTGCTTTACGGCCTGCGATAATTTCCTGAACCAGGATGTTCCGCAGGGTATTCTGAGCGGTGACCAAGTCAATGACCCGCAGTATATCGATAATATCTGCATCTCCGCATACGCGGTATTCATCTCGGCCGAGGATGTCAACTCTTCTTTCTCGATGTGGAACTTCGATGTCCGCTCGGACGATGCCTACAAGGGTGGTATCTCGGAGAACGACGGAGATGTATTCCACCAGTTGGAAATCAGTCAGGGTATCATGACGACCAACTGGAATATCAACGATATGTGGGTTCGTTTGTACAACTGCCTGAGCCGTGTCAACGCCGCTATCGCCGCATTGGAGGCTATGGACGACAGTTATGAACTGAAAGCCCAACGTTTGGGCGAGATGCGTTTCCTGCGTGCATACGGACATTTCCTGCTGAAACGACTGTACAAGAATATTCCATTCGTAATGGACCCGAATATGAAGCAGGAGGAGTATCACGCGTTGAGCAACACCCAGTACACCAATGATGAGGGTTGGCAACTCATTGCGGATGACCTCGAATACGCATACAGAGTGCTGCCTCCTACGCAGGCTGAGAAAGGACGTCCGACGCAGGCTTCGGCTGCCGGTTTGCTGGCTAAAGTGTATCTCTACAAGGCATACCGTCAGGATGACCCTAACTCGCATGCCGTGACGGAGATTAACAAGGAGGATTTGGAAAAAGTGCTTCTCTACACCGAGGAGGGTATCTATACCGCCGGCGGTTATGGTTTGGAGGATGATTTCCATAATAACTTCCGCCCCGAGCCGCAGTATGAGAACGGCAAGGAAAGCCTATGGGCAATGCAGTATTCCACCAATGACGGAACCAAACTCGGTAACTGCAACTGGTCTTACGGACTCATGGTGCCGGGTATTGAGGGTGTCACCGACGGTGGTTGCGATTTCTACAAACCTAGTCAGAATATCGTCAATGCCTTCCGCACCAATGCTGAAGGACTGCCGTATATCGACAATTTCAACGACAAGGATTTCGACCCTGCCACCGAGACGGCCGACCCGCGTCTGTGGTTGACCGTGGGTATCCCCGGCTTCCCGTATGAGTTCAATCCGGACCTCATCATGAGCCGCACGCATAACTGGAGCCGCTCTAACGGCTTATACGGTTATAACGTGACCCTCAAGCACAATGTGGACCCCGCCAGCGGATATCTCATCCGCTCCGCACTGTGGTTCGGAACGCCGATGAACCGTATCGTTGTTCGCTATGCCGACGTGCTGCTGATGCGTGCTGAAGCGCTGGCGCAACTCGGCCGCAATGACGAGGCTATCGAACTGGTGAACCGCCTCCGCAACCGCGCTTCGCGCAGCCTTGGCATGTTGGCAGGATACGATGTTAACTATGGCGCTAAGATTCGCGTGAAGCCTTATAGCGACAATTCCAATGCCCTCGCACGCGTCAAGATGGAGCGCCGTCTGGAGTTGGCGATGGAGTCCGAGCGATTCTTCGACCTCGTGCGTTGGGGAGAAGCAGAACCTACTATCAATAAGTATTACGTAGAGGAGGCTAACGACTGTCGTATCTATACCTCTGCGCATTTCACTGCCAATAAAAATGAGTATCTGCCTATTCCTCATGAGCAAATAGCTGCTTCTAACAGCCATTATACGCAGAATATTGGCGGATGGTAATTGGAATTCTTGAAAATATGAAGATTATGAAAACTATTAATAAGCTTTTATCTTTGAGCGTTAGCGTTCTTTTATCTTTGAGCGCAGCGGTCTTTATGACCTCCTGCTCCAAGCAGGATAGCTCGTTCGATGTATCCGGAGATTGTCATATCGACAGCTTGGTACTGGATGATATCTACACCGGCGTGGTCGATCATGCTGCACGGACGGTGGTGGTAGGTGTGCCGGAGGTACACGATGACCACCTGATGACCTTGACCACCCTCCGCCTCTCTCCCGGCGCGACTTCAAACCCGAAGCAGGGCGACAAAGTCAACATGACATCGCCTATCGTCGTGCATGTAGAGAACGGGAATGTGTTTCTGGATTATAAACTGAGCGTCAAGCATGATGAGGCACGTATTCTCTCGTTCGTGCTCAACGACACCTATATCGGTATCGTTGACCAGGTGGCGCATACCATCACCGTGTCCGTGCCTGTTGGTACCAATATCAAATCGCTCGTTCCTACCATCAAGACCACGGAAGGCGCTACCGTCACTCCTGCAGGTGGTATGCCATGCGATTTCACCAATCCTGTGAATTTCACGGTGACCTATAACACCGCTTCGACCACCTACACCGTCACCGTCAAGGAGAAAGGTAACCCTGTCTTCCTCTATCTGGGATTGGCGGAAACGGTATCCCAACTCAATCCGGAAGAGCAGGAAGCTGTCAACTGGCTGCTGGCTAATGTAGAGAACTCCGATTATGCTTCGTTTGAGGACCTCAAGTTGGGTCGCGTGGTGATGACTGACTGCAAAGTGATTTGGTGGCATTTCCATAAAGACGGAGGTCTGGAGGGTAAAGGTGCTTTTGAAGCCAATGCACCGGAGGCTGTTGACCCGCTGGTAACCGACAAACTCAAAGAGTTCTACCAAGCAGGCGGCTCGTTCCTCTTGACGCGCTATGCGGTCAACCTGCCGTTCTACCTGGGCGAAGCCGAGTGTTTCCCGAATAACTGCTGGGGACAGAAAGAGGACGAGGCTGAGCGCGTAGGAGGCCCGTGGGAGTTCGCTATCACAGGTCATACCGACCATGCGCTGTGGCAGAACCTGCTGATGAATAACGATGCTCCCGACCATGTCTATACCTGCGATGAGGGCTACCGCATCACCAACTCTACCGCTCAATACCATATAGGTGCAGACTGGGGTGGATATGCTGACCGGACTGTCTTCTGCGAGAAGACCGGTGCGCACGACATCGCCGGAGGCAACGATGCTGTAGTAGCGTGGGAATTCCTGCGCACGGCGGAACACGGAGCTATCGTTTGTATCGGTTCCGGTTGCTATGACTGGTACTCCGTTGCCGGCGATGAAGGTACGCAGTACTACCACAAGAATATTGCCAAGATTACCGAAAACGCGTTGAACTATCTGAAACAATAAGTCATTATGAAAACAACAAATATGCTTTTATCTTTGAGCGTAAGCGGTCTTTTATCTTTGAGCGCAGCGTTCTTAACCGGTTGCCAGGAAAACATCCCGGAGGAGAAGAAGGACTGGGAGAACACCACGGAGTACTTCAATTCAAAGGATGAGGTGTCCAGCACTACCTACTACAAGCCTTCGGCCGGCTCGGTAGGTGACCCGCTGCCGTTCTACGACCCGGTGGAGAAAGAGTATAAGATTCTCTACCTGCATAACTTCGAGCAGAATATGGAGCAAACGTTCCACCCGCTTTGGGGTGTTCGCACCACCGATTGCGCCACCTACACCGCTATGGGCGAAGTGCTGCCTACCGGCCGCGCCGGCGAGCAGGACGCAGCCCTCGGTACCGGCTGCATCGTGTATGACGAGCAGGAGAAACTGTATTATATCTACTACACCGGCGAGCGCTACAAACCCGCTGCTGATGAGGACCGTCAGGTAGTGATGCGGGCTACCAGTCCGGATTTCAAGACCTGGACCAAAGACCCTCTCTTCCGCCTGCGCGGTGGTGACTACGGCTATAGCACCCTCAATTTCCGCGACCCGTTTATCTGGAAAATGGAGGACGGCTGGCATATGATTGTGGCTACCAAACCGATGGCGGCTGGTTCACGCACAGAAGACAAAGACGGGTGCTTCGCTGAGTTCACCTCACCCGACCTCAAGACATGGTCGCATGCCGGTAAGTTCACCAAGATGATTTGGGACCGCTTCCTCGAG
This sequence comes from Paludibacteraceae bacterium, assembly GCA_905233255.1. GTDB lineage: Bacteria > Bacteroidota > Bacteroidia > Bacteroidales > Paludibacteraceae > Colicola. Next base: position 882 of record CAJOCN010000030.1, on the reverse strand, counting down.
TGCCCGAACGTGTTCAAGATGGGTGACTGGTGGTATCTCACCTATAGTGACATGAGCTCTTTCGAGCGCCGAGTACACTACCTCAAGGGGCACACCATCGCCGAACTGAAGGCTGCCACCAATCCCTCCTGGCCGGATAGTAAAGAGGGTGCATTGGACGGACGTGCTTTCTATGCCGGCAACACGGCTTCCGACGGTACCGACCGCTATATGTGGGGATGGTGTCCGGAGCGCCGAGGCAGAGATAACACCGATATCAGTCCAGATATCGAGCCTAAATGGGGCGGCACACTGGTGGTGCACCGACTCATGCAGCGCGAGGATGGTACGCTCTACACCGCTGAGGTGCCGGCGATGAACGACAAGTACAACCTTACCGCTACCCTCAAAGCTGTCAAGACTTGGGGAAAAGAGGAAGGCAATCTCACGGAGACGGAAGGCGGCTATACGATGAAAGCATATAGCAGTGTGATGTTCAATACACTGAACTACCACAATCATATCTCCATGACCGTTACCACCTCCGACAAGGCCGACCGTTTCGGTATCTCTTTCGTCCGCGGAGACCGCAAGGATGGCGATAAGACCTACGAGAAATACTATAGTATCATGGTCTGCCCCGACGGCAACAACAACTACATCCGTTTCGAAGAAGAACAGGGCAAATGGGAACTCAAAGGAGGCGGCAGCTATCCTTTCCCAATTCCTGCGGACAGAACGTATAATATCAACATCTATACCGACAACTCCGTGCTTGTGATGTATATCAACGACGTGCTCACTTATACCCAGCGTATCTACAACCTCCCGCGTAACTGCTGGTCCGTCAACTGCTACGAGGGTGAGATGACCGTCAAAGATATCCAAGTCAAACAATATTAA
>CAJOCN010000029.1 GCA_905233255.1 Paludibacteraceae bacterium | reverse complement strand
TCCAGCCATCGGCGGTATTCTACATTAAGGTCATATAGAAAATCCTCTTTGCCGATGCCAATCCAGTAGAGCGTAGTACTCTTCATCTGTTCGCGGATTTCCTCTTCCCAGTTGTCGTATATGGGGTTAGGTTCCAAAGGAAGGATAGCAGCCGAGAAAAGTCCTACATATGCAAACTGTCCGTGCAGGTAGTGTGAGACATGCATGGTATGAAACCCGCCCATGGAGAGTCCTGCTATAGCGCGTTCGGAAGGCTTATTACTGATCGGGTATTTGGCTTCCGCTTCTGCTATAAGCTGCGGGAATTGTCTTTCCCATTCGCCTGTCATGGCATTGTCCTTCTCTTCGTCCGCGGTGGGTTTGGAGGGACAGTTGTCCGGCATGATAACCACCATCTCTTTCACTTCGCCGGCATGCAGCAGTGAGTCCATGATCTCCACCAGCCTCCCCTGTTCCGTCCAGTCGTCCTCGTTGCCGTACATGCCGTGTTGGAGATAGAGAACGGGGATAGTCCGGCAGATAGACGCAGCACGGCGTACCGTTCAAAGTGTCGCGCACCACCGTTCCGGCATGCAGCGGTTCAGAAGTGTTACCCTTTTGGGCACAAGCGGTAAAGATTCCTGCGCTTAAAACAGCCGCAGCGATGTAGAAAAAGTGTTTCATAGCAATTCAACTATTTCTTCCAAGTATTTTTTGTCGATTTCATCGAAGGTGTCGAACTCCTTGCTGTCTATATCCAGTACCGCAATCACTTCGCCGTTTTGGCGGAGGGGCACCACTATTTCGCTGTTCGACTCGCTGGAACAGGCGATATGTCCGGCGAACTCATGCACATTAGGCACAATAATCGTCTCGTTTTTCGCCCAAGCCGTTCCGCAAACGCCCTTTCCGAACGGAATACGTGTACATGCTATCGGACCCTGGAAAGGCCCTAAGACCAGTTCTTGAATATCCTCTCTCCTTGTGGGGGAGTTGGAGGGGTCTACTCTATAAAACCCTGTCCACCAGAACCCGAACGCCTCATGGAGTATGGCCGCTACGTTTGCCATGTTGGCAATCATATCCGTCTCTCCGTCAACCACAGCCGCCACTTGCGCCACTAATTCTTTGTATTGTTCTTCTTTTGCCATGCTTCTATCTTTTTGCGCTGCAAAGGTACTAAAAATAAATGACATACACAAATAATACGTTCGTAAAATTGCCGATTATTATATTTGACCGTTATGAAGGAGTGAAATTATTGATTTTAGGCAAATCGGCTCAAAAAAGTGTGATTATTTGTATTTTTTAGCTCAAATTGAGCCGATAAATACCATTTTAAGGAAAATTTTGAGCCGATTCTACGAGCAAAACAATTTACATGCCTTTAAGCAAATCTTCATTGATCAATACGAATATGCCGTAAGGGAATACTTCTAAACAATCAAGCAGGCGGGATCTCTGCCCGCCTGCTCACTTTGTACATTGTCCCTTTGTACTTGGTACTTAGTCGCTTTACTTGACTTCTTGACCTTGAAGGGTATATACCTTCTCCCCGCGGAGGATGAAGATCTGACCGTCACGGAGGATTTTGGAAGCCTCTACCCGACCCTCCCCTGAAGGGACGAGGGTATTGTCAATCGCGGTGCAGAGTTCCTCTTCTTCGTCATTGGGGATATATTCCGTAGTGAAAGGTTCTGCCGGAGTTACCTCGCGGTTACCTTTGGACGGATGAACAAGAACGACATTCTCCATCGTGAGCGTCTTCCCGTTGATGTCTGGAGCCAGAGAGGCATCCCACACCCACTCGATGACAGCCCCCTCGTGCCCGGTGAGAACAGCATTATTCATCGCAAAGAGAATCACTCTATGGTGTGTCTCGTCGAGAGGTTGTACCACCACTTGGTGGCCGTTCGTACGATCAAGACGGTATAAAGTCCACGGCATCAATCCCTCTATATCAAACTGAATACCGGCTACCTCGGAATAGTTGGTCAGATCGACGCAAAGATGGTAGTTAGCACCGACCGTAAAGCCGCGGAAAGAGAGGCTGTTCGGCTCATAGATGTCCGCCGTCAGTGCCACCGATTTCATGCGGTTGGCAGGGTCATTGGAATAGACCTGCATGGTGGTAGCAAAGGCGCCTTCCTGGGCAGGAGTCAGTTCGATCTCAATGTTCTGCGTAGTGTTCCGCGCTATCTCCATCGGCAGCGGAGTGACCACCTTCAGCCCTTCGCTTAGGAACGTGACGCGCTCCACCATCAGTGGCGCTTGACCGTTATTGCGGATAGAATACGTAGCCGTGTGGGGTTGGTCGATCCGTATATGTCCGAAATCCAAAGAGGCATTGCCGGAGATAGTCGGGCTTTGGATGGATACGTAGGACTGATAGACAGCCGACACCATGTTGGCTTGCGCGGCATTGACGAGCATCGTGTTAATCGGGCGGAGTGCATAACTACCGCTCGTGCCGTCCAGCCGTACGCGGAAGGAGAGCAGGTCGCCGTCCTCGTCTGCCATAGGCGTGTTAATCGGCGAATAGAGCATCAGAGTCAGCGTGTCGTTGGACATTGTACTGACTGCGGTCATTCCTTCCGCACGCTCCATGGGAGCAACGCTATTGGGGATATACACTAATGCCGCAGGCATCTTGAAGGACACTTGCACGCCTACAATGGACTCCATATTATTCATGCGCACGGTAACGGTGACCGTATCGTCCGAGACACCCGAAGCGGGCTGCATGCGCAGTTCGTTCACGGAGAACGGGTCAGCCAACAGCTGGCACACGTTCGCGCCATAGACATCCGCATCATTGACGGCATCGGAGCGCAAACGCACCCGCTCGGCGATAGCGCCATGCACGGTCGGCGCAAAGGTAATGACGATGCTCTGCGTCTCGCCGGCAGCGATGGTATAAGCCGTTTCGGCTACTGTGAACTCCGCGGCGGAGAACAACACATTGCTGATATGCAGCGGTTCGTTACCGGTATTACGCACTTGCAGCGTCCGCGTATAAGTTGCGCGGATAGGTATATGTCCGTAGTCCAGAGAGGTGGTTACGACCTCTATCTTCGGCGAAAGAAGGGTCAGCGAGCCTTGCGCCACAGCCACTTCTGCCGCTTGTCCGTCGGAGCCCGTTAGCACCGTTTCGGCCTTCAGCGGATAGGTGGCAGGTTCGGAACCAAGCACCACTTGGAACGAGAAGAGTTCGCCTTCCGTCCCCAGCAAAGCCGCTTGCGTAAGCGAGAAAATTGTCACGCGCAGCGTGTCATTCACCGCCGCAGCCACAAGGCTATGACCGTTGGAACGCGTGCTATTTAGTGCCGCAGAGTTCTCCACGTAGCGTAGGTTCGTGCCTAATGGGATAGCAGCCTGCAATGCCGTGACCGCCTCATCGTTTGCGAGCAACACACTCACCGTCAGCATCTCACCCGGGTGACCGGAGGACGCGGACAGCGAGAGCGTGTTCGTCGCCGATGCCAACAACGGCAAAGCACTCAGTAGGATAATAAATAATCGTTTCATAGTACTTTGTACTTTGTCACTTATTTAATTTGCTGTCCCATTACATCAAAGATGTGCTCACCAATGCGGATGTACATATGTCCGTTCTCGATGTACTTGGTGGAGCACGGCATGAACAAGTTACCCTCAAGGTCTTGCGATACACGCGGAGCGGCAACTACATTATGTCCCTGTGCGTCGCTCAGAACGATATTCGTCAATTCGGCATCGCCGATCTGGAGAAGGGCGGTCTTGCCCACACCGATGGTCTTGCCACTCATCGAGTATGCCATGAACAGATAATTATCCTCGCCCTGCCATGTACCTACTTTCTCAAACTCGTTAAGCGCAGCGAGCGGAACGATGTTCTGCTCCTTGTCAGCGGCAAAGGTGCATTGTACGCCGCCGAGAACCGCGTCACTTTCTACATAAAGAATACCGTTCTCTATATAGTAGGATGCCGTCTCTTGCTGTACCGCTTGCGAACCTGCCTGCGGATGCAAAATGAGGTCAATGGTAGCCACCACGTCGATGATATTCACTTGCTCGTCGGAGTTCACATCAGCAGCCTCGAAGATAAACGGCTGCGGGTTCTGGCGCGTGATATAGTTCACCTCGGTAATCACATCCGCTACATCGACCGTCATAGAGCCGTTGGCGTCACCCTTAACTGCCGTCAGCGGACGAGCCACAACAGCATTCGAGAGGTCATACGAATTGAGCGAAGTCGTCACCTGACGAATAACATAGTAATAATCCTTACCCGGCACGACGTTGAAATCAACAAACTCTGTATCTTGCGCATCGAGGAGCGAGGTGTTAACGCAGATGGTATCGAAATGATATTCAGTTTTATTCTTATTCCAAATAGAATCAGTTGTCCAGCGGTAGATATTGTAACCCAACAAGTCAGCAAAATCTTCTTCGTCGGTTTCCCATGTAAGCGTTACCTTACCTAATCCTGCTTCTGCCATCAAACCTGTACTCATAGAACCGGCTGCTGCTACCTCCATCTTAAATCGGTAGTTCTCTTCCGGTATCTCAAAGTGCTCGTTATCCTCTGCGCCATAGACCTTGAAGGTATTGAGACCATCGGTTACAGACTTGCCGTCAATGGTAAAGTATGCGGTGTAAATGGTACTATCAGCAGACCACGAACCATTCTCTGCTACTTGGTGTTGCGTATAGGGTTGCCGCACACCAAACGAAACCGTCGGAGCGATACTTACATCCATCGGGCGATTGAAATACACTTCACATTTATGTGTACCCACGCCAATTGGCGGCAATAACTCAAACTCATCTTGGGCATCAATGCCATCCACGAGAATTTTCCATACGATACCATGCGCCTCTTCCGACGGGCGAGCAAGCATATTGGACAAATCAAATTTTCCAAAACTATTACCACTCTCAATATCCCATACGGTTCTTCGTACAATATCCTCGCGTGAAGATCCATAATATGAAGGATAGTCAACATGATATATTTCTGGAGCACCGGCGCCGGAATATAGTGTTACATAAGAATTAGTAGATCTATTAAAACCATTAAATATGTTACAATTCCTTGCTCTATAGTAATCAACTAACAATGCGCCACTATTGCCTGGACGATTTCCAGTCGAAATATTAACAAAATTGGTATTAATTGCATAATTGAACATACTATTATAAGCTATTCCTACACCTGTAAATGTGTTATATACTTGAAGTCTATCAATAACATTATTACGGTTTCCTGATGAAAAGAGGGCACCGAGACCATCACCACCCGCCGTGATGTTTCTAATTATACAATTACTCATTCCAGAGTATCCCCCACACCATCCATTCATATCTTCGAAAATGGCATAATGAATCCTGTTATGTTCTCCAGAAGTAGAAAAATTAAAGAAGCCAACATTCCCCAACGAACCATCTGCTTTTGTGAAGACAATCATACTATCTGGAGTACCAATCGCAACGATGTTAGCATTTGACGTAAGAGATATGCCTGTTCCATCTTTAAATTTCAAGATAGTTCCAGGTTTAATTGTTAAGGTTACTCCATCCGGCACAGCTAAATTGTTTGTTACTATATAGTGTACATTCGGATATAATGTTAGATCTTCAGAAATCATACCACCAATTTCAACTCCATTTTCTACGGACAACGTGATAGTTTGACGCAAGGTATCTGCGGCATTGTCGCAAATAGCAAAGAAAGTCATATTGATTTTACGACCATCGGCGCAATCCGGACTAATCGTCATGCGATACGGATTGAGCGAAGTGGCTTTTGCGTAGCTACTTAGCGGTTTGCCGAAATAGGCTGTATCTTGGAGTGAATGAATAAGCGTCGTATCATCCCAAACCCAATCGCCTTGATTATAGTAGCCGGCTTTAATCCAGAAACGTACATTCTCTGCTTGTCCCCACGCATTCTTGAAAATAGGATAGAACTCAATCGTTTCTCCTGCATCCGCACGGTTGTCACCGTCACCGCTCGCGGTGTCGGTTAAGTTAGCAGTCACTAATGCCAATTCCGGACGGCGGTCTGCGTCGGTAATGTTATAGGCCGCCAATATATCTATATTGCCGTTGCGGGTATGAATTAAGTCGCCAAAGAGCAGTTCCCAACTGAGCGTTTCTTTCGTTTGCAACAAACGAGAGATAGCACCGGCTGCTAACGGGCAAGCCATTGAAGTACCATTCAGGTTCTTATAACGTCCACCGGGGAAAGTACTCATGATTTGCACACCAGGAGCACGGAGTTCGTAGTTGTAGAGTTCGTTTTCGCTAAATGTAGAATAGATAGGTCCATCTTCATCGTAGTTACTGAAACCGGCTAATGCTCCTTGCGCATTGGCGGATGCCTCTACACCTAATACAAAGGTAAAGGCAGCAGGGAACATAGGACCATTATTCATGGCAGATTGTTTGTTAATAGGACAATCATGCGGAATAATACATTTGAAATCATTACCCGCAGCCGCTACCAAGACTGCATCAGAGTATGCGCGACCGAGGGCTTGCTCCTCAGCGATGGAATACTGATAACCACCGATAGACATACTGATGACATCTGCACCGTTGGCGGCGGCATAGTCAATACCTTTGACGATAGTAGCCACATCGCCCGTTCCGTTTGACTGCATGACCGTTACTGGCATAATGAGTGCGTCAGGGTTGGCTCCCGTGATACCGATACCGTTATTGCCTACAGCGGCTGCAATACCGGCGCAGTGGGTACCATGACCGTTGAAATCGTTGGTCACACTATGATTATTGATAAAATCCCAACCATGAATATCATCCTTGAAACCGTTGGCGTCATCGTCTTGTCCGTTGATACCGGCTGCCTCGGCGGCATTCGTCCAGATGTTCGCTGCCAAATCGGGGTGCTCAATATCCACACCCGTATCGAGGATAGCAATCACCGGACGCTTGGTGCTTTTCTTGGGTTTGTCCCAGAGAGCAGGAAGGTTAATCGCCTGCAGACCCCACTGCTGGCTATAGAGCGGCTCTGCGGTATAGGTCTGTTGGTCCGCCGTCGGAATATCTTCCTCTTGGTACGGCAGCGCCATCGTATAAACGATATAGTTCGGTTCGGCGAACTCCACTTCGTCCATCGCTTTGAGACGGTCGATGGCTTCGTGCATCGTTTGGGCTTTCTCGGCTTTCAGCGTCAGGCGGTAGAGTTTGCTCAAGTCCTGTACCTTCACCTCTTTACCATTATACGCGCGACGCACGCGTCCTACATTCTTATGTCCCGTGCGCGGCATGAGCTGCTCTACGGAGTCCACACCCAATTCCTCAAAGAGGGCATCTACGGCATTGACTTGGCTGGTCTGGAACTTTGCCTTTCTCGGCGCACGCATCTGTACCGCGCCATCGGCTTTGAACTTGACCAGAATCTCGCCCTCGCGATAGGCGTTTTGGTTCATACGGTCAATCTTAATGACCTCATCTTCGTTGTCCGCGCTCTGCGCAAACAACGTACCTGTAGCGGCAATGAGTACGACCGCTAAAAGCAGGAAATGTTTTTTCATAATGGTTAATAATTGGAGTTGTTTGTAAATATGGTTAGTTTGTGATTTTGTTTCAAAAAGCGCGAACGATCCTTATCATAAGTTAGAGGTTGTAGGATACCCATTACACCGATAAGTCCGCTCGCGCAAGCACGAGCGTTTACCGACTTATTTTGGTGTAACTTCGAAACTTCCTACATTTCTAACTTACCAAATAAATCGCAAACGCGAATTGTTAATATGTCACCACTTTTTAACGCTTGCCGGAGTACCTATTTCATACAGATATTCGGGGGCAAAGCCAATTTCATTTGACCAATCCACAGAAAAAGGATCAAGTCTGAATTGACGGAAATAATCCATATTTTGCAACTTCTTGCAAACTCCCTTTTGCGCCAATGGCCAAAAATCCACCAGTTTAGTTGCACCATCATTAAATGATAAGCGCAAAACATAATTGCGGATGTAGTCAGCACTTGTTACTTTCAAAATAGGATTCATAATTTCCTCCTTTCTTATTGCAAAGGTGTAATCTTCATTGGGGCTTCGGATTTACCTAATCTCTCCCAGTTAGCCAATAATTCGTCTTGGTGCAGATCAAGCCACTCATACACTAAACGCAAAGCGCGGCGAGGGAGTGAACCTGTAATAACACCATCTTTTATGGTGATGATAGCTTCGTAATCTTGGTACTTTACATGGAAATGAGGCGGATTGTGCTCACTCATGTACATGTAAATTACGATTCCGTAAAAAGAACTAATTTCCGGCATAACTGCGTTCCTTTCATTTTGCGCTGCAAAATTACAAAAAATAAATGACATACGCAAGAACGTACATCATTTTTAGCGATTTTTCATGTCTTTCTCCTTTCGTTTGTTCCTTGGCATGATATGCCGGATTGTCTTTTTCTTCTATGCCCACGCATCGGATGCAGGCTTGACTTCGTTGTTCATTTCCCGGGGTTGTATCCACCGCAAGCGAGGATTGTAAGACACAAATAGAGGGGCAATCGAGCCAATATCGAGGGCTGACCGTAAGATTACCATATAATCACCATAGGATCACCATAGGATGGAACCAAAAAATTACAAATAACGTGCTTTTACTGTATATATACGTAGTATATATACACTTTTTTTTTCTTTATATACGTTTGCATATGTCGATTTTTTGTAGTAATTTTGTAGCACATTTTACTACTAATATCTTGAGACGCGGGTTTTACATAGTTTTATTGTCAGTCTTGCCGTTGGCGATGCGTGCATCGGGGGAGTCTATAGTAGCGGATAACACGGACACGTTGCGTGTGGAGACGTCACGCCGCGGTCACCTGACGAACGCCCTGGATGTGCTGAACGGTCAGACGGCGGGTGTGACGGTGGGTTCGAACAGCAACCCGGAGGCGATGCTCTCCTCCGTGCGTGTGCGCGGTAACCACTCCTTGACGGGCGGCAACGAGCCGCTTGTGATCATCGACGGTATGTCATCGGACCTGCGTACGTTAGCCACTATTTTCCCCGGTGACATTGAGTCGTTTACTATCCTGAAGGATGCCGCGCAGACCGCGCAGTACGGAGCCCGGGGTGCAGCCGGCGTATTGGAAGTGCGTACGCGGAGAAGCAGCGGAGATAAATTCCGGATCTCGTATGCCGGCAATGTGGGTTTTGCTCACCCGGACAAGACGCTGCGTATGCTGACGGCGGAGGAGTACCGCTCGGTGACGAGCGAGTATCACCTGCCTATCGCTGACAGGGGCGCTTCGACCGACTGGCAGAAGGCTATTCTGCGCTCGGGATTTGTGCAGAACCACCACTTGTCGATCGGCGGAGCGACGGAGAACGCCTCTTACCGCGGATCGATCTCGTACAGCCAGAACAACAGTGTTGTCCGTGAGATGGGTACGAAGAACATGACCGCCAAGGTAGATATCATGCAGCAAGTGCTGAACAAAAGGCTCACTTTCGACCTCGGGCTGTTCGGTGCTGTCGGTCATAACCAGTACCTCAACGACGTGCAGAAGACGTTTTATTCGGCTGCGGCATTCAATCCCACTTTTCCTGCCACGCGTAACAGTTCCGGCGGTTATGACGGTTATGCCGATGCGAGTCAAATCAATAATCCCCTCGCCCTGTTGGATATCCAAAAGCACAACGACGCCATGCATTTCAACACGCACCTGCGTGTGAAGGGTGAGATCGGGTATGGTCTCACCGCCGCCGTATATGGCAGTTACAGTTATGACGCGGAGGACGAGAGCCAGTTCTACCCCACTTACGTGGCGAGTACCGGTCAGGCTTATCGCGGAGCGGGCAAGACGAACCAGTGGCTTGTCAATGCCGTGCTGCACTACCAGCATGAGTGGGTGAGTAACCACCATTTAGAGGCGGATGTGTTAGGCGAATTGCAGGGCGGCACGATGACCGGTTTTCACACTACGGTCAACCGCCTGGCCTCCAACGCGTACGGTTATAATAACCTCGGCGTGGGTGCATTGCGTCTATGGGAGGGAACGGGCAGCAGCCATGAGCAGCAGCGGATGGCGTCCGTGATGGGGCGCGTCAGTTACACCGCTTTAGGGCGTTATACTTTTACGGTCTCCGCCCGCGGCGATGCCAGTTCGGTAGCCGCCAAGGGCCGCAAGTGGGGTTTCTTTCCGTCCGCCAACATAGCGTGGAACATGAAAAAGGAGTCGTGGCTTGAGGACCAGTCATGGCTCACCAAACTCAATATACGCGCCGGTTGGGGTCTCTCCGGTAACTTAGGCGGCATAGCGGCGTACCAGTCGTTACAACTGCTGGTGCCTAACGGCATAACCGAGTCTAACGGTCTGCCGGACGTCATCCTCAGCATGGCGAGGAACGAGAACCCCGACCTGACCTGGGAGAAGACGCAGACCGCCAACGTGGGCATGGAATGGGGGTTCTGGAACAACAGGGTCTTCCTCACCGCCGACTATTACTACTCGTATATCTACGACATGCTCTATAACTACACCGTTCCGGTGCCGCCGTTCATCTACGACAAGATGTTAGCCAACTTAGGCAAGATGCAGAACCAGGGTGTCGAGATCGGTTTCGGCATAGCGGCTGTCAAGACCCGCGACTGGGATCTGAATATCGGTTTCAACCTCTCGTGGCAGCAGAACAAACTGCTGTCCCTCAACGGTTACTACAAAGGCGAGTACCTGACCGCTCCGACCTATACGCCTATCGCGTCGGTCAACGGCGCGGGTCTGCACGGCGGCAATACGGATGTCGTTTATCAGATCCCCGGCTACTCGCTCGGCGTGTTCTATCTGCCGCATTGTACGGGTCTCAAGACCGACGAGTACGGGTTGCAGACCTACGAGATAGAGGACCTCAACAGCGATGGCGAGATAGATCTCTCGGACGGCGGGGACAGAAGGATCTGCGGTCAGGCTACGCCGAAAGTGCTGTTAGGCAGTAATATCTCGGTAAGGTACAAGCAGTTCGACCTCTCCGTCCAGCTCAACGGTGCCTTCGGACACAAGGTCTATAACGCCTCGGCGCTCAGTTACATGAACCTCGGCAGCCTGCCGTACTACAACGTCATGTACGCCGCCACGCAGCGTAAGATCAATGACCTGACGGTCACCGACTACTGGCTGGAGAACGGCGATTATGTCAATATCGACTACCTGACCTTAGGATGGACGCTGCAGGGCAAGCCGGAGTGGAAAATGAACTCGCTGAGGCTCTCCGTCTCCGTTAACAACCTCGCTACCATCACCGGCTATTCCGGTCTGACGCCGATCATCAACAGTACGGTCATCAACAACACGCTCGGCGTGGACGACAAACGTTCCTACCCCGTCAGCCGGACCTATTCCTTCTCCCTCCAAATCCAGTTCTGACATGAAAAAACTATCCTGCATACTTATCGCGTTGGCGTTCACGGCTTGCGGTTTTCTCGAAGAACAACCCCTCTCGGGTCAACCCGAAGAGGCGGTCATCACTACGGAAGCCACCCTCAAGCGTCAGGCTGTTCTCTCCCTTTACGACCATATAGGCGGCTACCAAGACGGAGACGGAATCCAGGGTATGTACCGCGGTATATACGACCTTCAGACCTTTGCCTCCAACGAGGCGATGATACCTGTCCGCGGCGGTGACTGGCTGGACGGCGGACTGTGGGTCGATCTGCATGAACACGCGTGGGCGGTGGATAACGAGTGCTGCGAGAACGCATGGCTGTATCTCTACCAGCTCATCGGGCTCTGTAATCATTCGCTTTATCTGATAGACCAACACGGAGACCTCCTTTCCGACGATGCGTTCATCACCTATTCCGCCGAGATCAGGTCCGTCCGGGCGATGGCGTATATGTACCTCCTTGACCTCTTCGGGCGGGTGCCGATCGTAGCCAATGAGAATATCCATGTGCATGATATCTACCAATCGGAGCGCAGCGAAGTGTTTGATTTCGTGTGGTCCGAACTCCAGTTTGCTCTTGCACACCTGCCGGACGAGCGGTCTAACAGCCGCGGTGAGTACTACGGACGTATAACGAAGCCAGTAGTCCATTTCATGCTCATGAAGCTGGCTCTCAACGCGGAGATATGGACCGATGACGACTGGACCGATGATCTCCGTCCGGACGGCAAGACGATCACACTTACCTGTGATGATGCCGGAACCAAGAACGCCTGGGAAGCCGTTGTTTATTACGGTCAGCAGATATTCAACTCCACCGCCGGTTACACACTCTGTACCAGCCTTACCGACTGTTTCAAGGTCTATAATGAAGAGGCCACGGAGAATATCTTCACCATCCCCATGGATCCCAATATCTTCCGTAACCGGTTCAAGAACCTCTTCCGGTCGCTTCATTACGAGCACGCTGCGGCACTCGGTTACGGCGGAGAAAACGGCTCTTGTGCGACGAATGAGACGCTCGATGTCTTCGGGTATGGAAACCGCAAGGAACTCGACTGCCGGTTCTTCATCAATTTCTTCGCCGGGGTGGTGTCTGTTAACGGAAAGCCACTCATTCTCTCCTCCGGCGACACCCTGATCTACCAACCCCGTGAGGTCAAGATGAACCTCACCGGCAGCCCGTATGTATCAACTGCGGGCGCGCGGATGCGCAAGTATTCCTATGACCCGGGCGGTATCTTCGACGGCCAGCTCCGCAACACGGATATTGTGCTTTTCCGGCTCGCCGATGTCTATCTGATGATGGCGGAAGCGAAGGTGCGTAACGGCGAGAGCGGGCAGGATCTTTTCGAGACCGTTCGTGTCCGCGAGGCGCTTGCGCTGAATCTCTCCCAACCCCTCCGTGACGCTACGCTGGAGAATATCTATTACGAGCGGTGGATAGAACTGATGTGGGAAGGGTGGCACAGGCAGGACCAGATCCGTTTCGGTACCTTTGAGACCGAGCCGGAATACCTCTATCTCACCGTCTTCCCAATCCCGCAAAAGGCTATACAGACTAACTCCAACCTCACTCAAAACAAAGGGTATGAATAAAAAACTCCCGCGACTTTCACAAGCCAACGGGAGCCACACACAAACTTCATGATAAATAATTAACCTTTTTTGTACCTGTATTCAGAAGGAGTAACTCCTACTTTTTGACGGTATAGTCTTCTCAGATTGTCCGGCGTCAAGCCGACTTCCTCCGATATTTTTGCTATCGTCTTCCCCGGTTCGTCTTGTAAAAGTTCTCCGGCGCGTTGAATACGGATGTTGTTCATCCACTGCGGGAACGACAATCCGTCCGTGTTACTACTCAATATCCTATTTAGCGTATGGCGCGAGAGGTTCATATGCGATGCAAACGTATCGCGGTCCAGATGCTTGTCGGCGTAGAGTTTCTCATCATACACAGCTTTTAATATACGATCGTATTCCGATTTATAGTCCATGGTTGTAGGTTTACGAGAACCTTTTTTTTCGTTTAAACAGACCCTAATTTTCTATATTTCCCAAAAAACCATGCAAAAGTACAACATTTTTTTCATATATGCAAGAAAACAAACCCGCTCATTTGGGACAATCCCAAATAAACGGTAATTTTTGTGTACTTTTGTTGATATTTTATTTACGATTGTTCTTATTCAGGAAGGCGATAAGTGCTAACTCAGCATCTGCACCGCCCGCTCCAGCGCAGCAATAAACGCATCGACATCGCTCTTGTCGTTGTATAACCCGAACGAAACCCGTACCGTTCCCGGCACGCCTAAGTCGTCTATCAGCGGCTCTGCACAGTGGTGACCCGTGCGGGCAGCCACACCCTGCTGGTCCAACAAAGTACCGATATCAAAGGGGTGGATGAGTGATTGATGATCGGTGAACACATTGAAACTGATCACTCCGGCTTTGGGTATCCCTGCGGCGTAGATATGCACGCCCTCTATGCCAGCCAGCCGCTCCTCGCAATAAGCCGTCAGTTCGCGCTCATGGGCCTCAACTGCCTCCCATCCGATGGATTGTATGTATTCAATCGCCTTGTGCAAGGCGTACGAACCTACGAAATTGGGTGTGCCGGCTTCGAACTTAAACGGCAATTCATTATACGTCGTCCCGCTCCACCGCACATGATCGATCATCTCTCCGCCGCCCTCGTGAGGCGGCAGTTTCTCCAGCCACTCGCGTTTGCCGTACAACACACCGATACCCGTCGGACCGTACATCTTATGTCCCGAGAAGGCCAGAAAATCGCAGTCCAGCGCCTGCACATCCATGTGCATATGCGGCACACTCTGCGCCCCGTCGATGCACACAGGTACTCCTCCCGCGTGCGCGATCCTTATTATCTCCTCCACCGGATTGATGGTTCCCAACACATTGCTCACATGCGCCACAGAGACCAGTTTCGTCTTTTCGTTCAGAAGCCCCTTAAAAGCCTCTATATCGAGCGTTTTGTCCTCGCGTAATGGAATATGCCGCAGAACGGCTTTCTTGCGCGCACAGAGCATTTGCCATGGCACGATATTAGAGTGGTGCTCCACCGCCGAGACGATGATCTCGTCGCCCTCATGAATGCAGGCCTCACCAAAACTAAACGCCAAGGCATTGAGACTGTCCGTCGTGCCCTTGGTGAAGATGATCTCGTCGCTACTCTTAGCCCCGATGAAGGCAGCTACTGCTTTACGCGCCTCCTCATGCTTCATCGTAGCAACCTGGCTCAGATGGTGCACACCGCGGTGGATATTACTGTTCCAATGGCAATACGCCTCGCTAATGGCATCTATCACCGCTTGCGGCTTCTGGCTCGTAGCGGCATTGTCCAGGTACACCAACGGCCGCTTGTGTACCTGCTCTTTCAATATCGGAAAATCTTCTCTTTTCATTTTATTTGAACTGTCTCTGTTCCTCGTCATACTCAAAGCCGTTCGCCTTCAGGGTCTGTTTCACCTCTTCCGCCTCGCGGTCATAATAGGCGCATAACTCTTCCAGCGACTCAAACTCTCCGTCCCGCAGCAACATGTTTACTGCCGACACCAGCATAAATGGATTATTCGGTAACTCACTCATCTTTTTTAGGGCTTATAGTAACTGTCCTCTAATATCTTCTGGGCATCTCCTTCGGCCATTAACTCCTGCAGACTCACCTCTTCGTGGTGCTCCATGTAGCTCTCCGCAATCCGCCATCCGAGCCATATACCTAACCTGCCGGGTGCATCCTGGGACACCTCCGAGGTGAAGGGTCCGTCGTTCAGGTAGCCCGTCAGCACGAGGCTCTCGGTCTTGAACAGATCCCTTTTGTCCATCACCAGATGCCATATATCCTGCTCGTTGCGGACACACCAATCCCATTGCTCTTTCGTCCATCCCATGACCTCATAACCCGGCAAGCGGTCGAAGATCTGTGCCGTCAGATACATCACTTTTCCGCGGTAGATCATCTGGTCCAAGAGCCGGCTTTTGGTGCTGGTGTAGGGTAGGGTGCGGAATAGATACGCACTTATTACATCCACGGGGATGCACTCCTTCCGCATGGTCTGTTTCTGGTAATCATATACCACGCGGTTGTAGTACTCATAGTCGCTCCCGAGATACATGTCTCCGCCAATACCTATCAGCTCATCCCCGAAATATATAGGCGTCTGGAAGCCCGAGACAAACAGATACATACTCGGTATCTCCGTCTCCGGATAGAGGTACTGTATTCTCGTAAAAGCTTGACTTATAGCGTTTTGTATGTCGCTTACATCCGCAAATACGGCTTGCTCTCTCTCGTTGGTTGCCTTGAAACCATACATCGTGTCATTGAGGAACAACGGCAGTTGTTTCTCCAAGTACGCCGTGTCCTCCGACGGAATGCCCAATATATCTTCTACCCACAGCGGCATAAACACCGGATACTCTTCGTACAGCACACGGATATCCGTCGCCACAGAGGCCTCCTGCACGTTCATCAGCGCTTGGTCAAACCGCGCAATATCAATATGTTGCGTCTCTAATCCCTTCGGGAAATAGCTTCTGCTTTGATGGCATGAGGTGAGTATAAATGTCCCCACCGCGAGAATAAATAAATCTATAATCTGCCGGATTTTCATTATTCAATATTCATTATTCTTAGCCACAAGGGCACGATTAATTTCATTTTTCATTAATCAATAATCCTCCCGTCTTTCATTTCAATCACTCTGTCGGCGATGTCCGCCAGCTCCTTGTCGTGCGTGACGAGCAGGATTGTCTGGCCGTATTCCTTCCGCAACTTTAGCAGTAGTTCGCTCAGCTCCTTTTTATTCCGGGTATCCAAGCTTCCTGTCGGTTCGTCCGCCAAGATGATATCCGGCTTCATCATCAGCGCGCGCGCAGCTGCTACACGCTGTTTCTCGCCACCCGAGAGCTCGTTCGGCTTATGTCCCATGCGCTCCTTCAGTCCCAAATCGGTAAGCAGTTTCTCCGCGCGCCCCCTATACTCCGTCTCTTTCTCGCGCGCGATCATAGCAGGGATACACACGTTCTCTAAAGCCGTGAACTCCGGCAGTAACTGGTGGAACTGGAAGATAAAACCGATATGCCGGTTTCGGAATGCCGCCAACTGCTTGTCGTTGAGCGAGAAAACGTCCTGACCTTCTATCACCACCTTGCCGCTCGTCGGGCGGTCCAGCGTACCAATGATCTGGAGTAGGGTAGTCTTGCCCGCGCCGGATTGACCGATGATGGCGACGATCTCACCTTTCTCCACCTTCAGGTTCACACCTTTCAGCACTTCCAACTCGCCGAAAGATCTATGTATATTCTGTACCTCAATCATACATTCTTAATCTTCAATTTCCAATCTCCTGTCTCCATTATCTATCGGAGTGATTCGTATATGCACGGTGTCCTCCGGCAGCAAAGCCTCAATCATCTCCGGCCACTCGATGAAACAGTAGTTACCGGAATACAGGTAATCCTCTGCGCCGAAATCAATCGCCTCGCGGATATCCTTCAGCCGGTAGCAATCGAAATGGTACACCTCACCCTTGTACGGTTGTTCCACGTCGTACACATTGACGATCGCGAAAGTCGGACTGTTCACGATGTCCTCCGTGCCCATTGCCTCGCATAGCTTCTTGATGAATGTCGTCTTGCCAGCACCCATCTGTCCGTCGAACGCAAAAACCTTCCTCGGTGCGCACACCTTCAAAATCTCCAACGGACTCACCTCTTCGCTGCGCTCGTTGAGCAAAACGAGCTTTTTTTCTTGTAATTTTATCGTATAAGTACTCATGTTCGTGATTTTTATTCAATTCTCAGACACTTATTTTGCCTTGAAAATACTCGTAAACCATTGATCCTCTGTGATTTCCGAGTAATTCAACCCATTCTTCTTTTTTCGCCGTTCTAGCACGTTTCACAGATCCAAAATGCTTCAAAATCTTCTGTTTGGTGCTTGCTCCAACGCCTTTTATCTCGTCTAACTCGCTGTGAATAAATGATTTAGAGCGTTTCTGCTTATGATAAGTGATAGCAAATCTATGTACTTCGTCCTGAATAGCCGTCAGCAGACGGAAAACTTCGCTTGTCACAGGCATACTGATCTCCGCCGGAGGAAAACCATAGAGCAGTGTCTGGGTTCGGTGCTTGTCGTTTTTCTTTAGACCCGCAATGGGAATACTCAGCCCCAACTGATCCTCCACTGCCTCACGGATGGCATGCATCTGACCTATACCACCATCGGCGATGATCAGATCCGGCATCTGCCCTCCTTCGTCAATCAGGTGTTGGTACCTTCTTCGTACTACCTCGCGCATGCTCGCGTAGTCGTCTGCTCCTTCTACAGTCTTGATTTCAAACCGCTTATAGTCGCTCTTGCTCGGCTTACCCATTCTATAGACGACGCACCCGGAAACGGCGTTCGTGCCCTGAATATTGGAGTTATCGAAACAATCGATCCATCTCGGTAGGGTAGGCAATCCTGCCATTTTCTGCAATTCCGTCAGGATACGCACACCCCTCTGTTCAGGGTTCAGTTTGTCGTCCTGTTTGAGCCGGTCGAGTTTATATTGCCGTACGTTCTGCATCGCCAGATCGAGTAACTTTTTTCTGTCCCCGCTTACGGCAATGTGCACATGCATCGTCTCATCAAAAACCTCCGGAATGAACGGAACAATCACTTCTTTCGTCGTGCTCTCCAGCCGCTCCCTCAATTCCATCATACCGAGAGCTAACAACTCCTCTTTCTCTTCCTCCATCTTACGCCGGTACTCAATCGTCTGACCTTGTACGATACACCCGTTGTGTACATGTAGCATGGATATATATACCTTCTCGTCCTGCTCGTCATACCCGAATACATCTATGTCGCCTGCGTGTGTATTGGTGATAATGGTCTTGCTCTTGAACTGCTCCAGAAGTTCTATTTTCCGCTTGATATCAGCCGCCTCTTCATATTTCATTTCTGCCGCTTTCATCGACATTTCTTCCTCTAACTGCTTGCCTATCTCATGGGCGTCACCTTTAATCAGCTTACGCGCCTGGTCAATCCATTCCTGATAATTCTCGCTACCCGGACGCATCTCGCATATACCGCAGCAGTTATGCAGGTGGTATTTCAGACAGACACGCACCTTGTTTTTCTCGATGGATTCGGGCGAAAGAGGGATATTGCAGGTTCGAATAGGGTATAACTTATGGATCAGTTCCAGTACCATATCTACGGTATTCCCGAAACTGTACGGTCCGTAGTACTCACCGGTACGTTTATTGATTGTCCTCGTCTTGAAGATCCGAGGGTAGGGTTCTTTGGTGATACAGATGGATGGATAAGACTTACCGTCCTTGAGGAGGATGTTGTAGTGTGGTTGGTACTGCTTGATCAGGTTGTTCTCCAGCAGGAATGCATCTTGCTCACTATCTACTACTACATACCTGATATCTGCTATGTGTGCTACAAGCTGTCTCGTCTTGGATGACTGGTGATCCTTATTGAAATAGCTGTTTACCCGCCGATGCAGATTCTTGGCCTTACCTACATAGATGATCTGCCCGTCCTTGTCAAAGTACTGGTACACGCCCGGGTTCTCCGGTATACGTTTTAGTAGAAGGGCAATATGATCATTCTTTGCTGCCATTACTCACTCCTTCATTCATTCACTCATTCATCCACCTCTATCTCAAGCAGACAATCTATCTCGACGCCTCTTTCCTCTAAGAATTTTCGTCCGTTCAGTCCTTCCAACTCAATGAGGCAGTTGGTGTAGATTTTCTTGACGCCCGCCTTCCGTACAAGCTCTACGGCCGCCATCATTGATCCGCCGGTAGCTAAAATATCGTCATGTATCAATACTACATCTTTATCACTCAGTACGCCCGTGTGCATCTCAATGGTGTCAGTGCCATACTCTTTCTCATAGCTCACTTTGAGCGTCTCCGCGGGTAATTTACCCGGCTTGCGGATAGGCACAAATCCTGCACCCATCTCTATGGCCACAGCCGGCCCGACGATAAAGCCTCTGGACTCAATGCCCACCACCTGAGTGATACCCAGATCTTTATATCTTCTTACCATTTCGTCCCGCATCCATTTTAGACACTCGGGTTTGGCGAGGGCGGTGGTAATGTCTTTGAATTGAATTCCCGGAATAGGAAAATCCGGCACATTGCGGATAGCCGCGATTACTTCTTTTGCTGTCATTGTATGTATGTATTTTTTATCTCTTGCCTATTATGAATGTTTCACGTGGAACAATCAATGTTAGTTTATTTTATAAACTAAAAATGCGCTTTATCGTCCCATTAATACTAGCAATACGCTAATATCATTGGGGCTGACGCCCGGTATGCGTTGTGCTTCTCCTATGGATTTAGGGCGTATACGCGTAAGTTTTTGTCTTGCTTCGGTGCTTAGGCTCTGTACCTCCTCATAGTTAAAACTGTCGGGGATCCGGATCTGTTCCAGTCTCTGCAACTTGGCTGCCTCTTGCTGCTCGCGCTTGATATATCCGGCGTACTTAATCTGTATCTCGCAACTCTCAACCACCTCGTCTGTTAATCCGGCTATCCTCTCTTTGAGTGCCGGTAGTACTTCTGCCAATGCCTTGATGCCCACCTGCGGACGCAATACCAGATCACTTATCTTACACCCTTCGTGCAGTGCGCTACTGCCTATCTGCTCCAGCCATCCGTCAATCTCGCCTCTATGCACAGGGGTGCTCTGCATATATCCGATGAATTCGGCGCAGGCTGTCTGTTTGCCCTTTAGTAATTCGAATCGGTGGCTATCGGCTAATCCCATCTCATAACTGCGCTCGGTCAGGCGTTCGTCTGCGTTGTCCTGGCGCAGCAGAATACGGTACTCTGCGCGAGAGGTGAACATCCTGTACGGTTCGTCCACACCCTTGTTTACCAAATCATCTATCAGCACACCTATATAACTTTCGTCTCTGCCCATTGTAAACGGAGTGCCTCCGTGCACGTTGATATGTGCGTTCACGCCGGCTACCAATCCCTGTCCCGCAGCTTCTTCGTAACCCGTAGTACCGTTGATCTGACCGGCAAAAAACAGGTTCTTGATCTGTTTGGTCTCTAAGGTGTGGTGCAGTTGGGTAGGGTCGAAGAAATCATACTCAATAGCATACCCCGGCCGATACATCACTACATCTTCCAGACCCTTGATCGTTTTAAGACCCGCCAGCTGTACCTGCCACGGCAGACTGCTCGAGAACCCGTTCACGTAATACTCGTTGCTGTCTACTCCTTCCGGCTCCAGGAAGATCTGGTGGGCATCCTTGTCGGCAAAGGTCACAATCTTGGTCTCGATGCTGGGACAATACCGCGGACCAATACTCTTGATTTGTCCGTTGAAAAGGGGAGAATCTGCTAATCCCGCACGGAGCGCTTCGTGGGTCTTAGGATTGGTGTAAGTGATCCAGCATGGCATCTGTTTGAGTCCTCTCTGCACGGTGTCTAAATAGCTGAACTTATGCCAATCGTTATCGCCGTCCTGACGGATCAGTTCTTCGAAATGTATAGACCGTGCGTCCAACCTCGCCGGTGTGCCGGTTTTCATCCTGTCGCTCTTGAATCCTAATTCCACCAACTGCTCCGTGATTCCGTACGACGCCGGTTCGGAGGTTCGTCCGCCTTGTATCTGCGTCTTGCCGCAATGCATCAACCCGTTGAGGAACGTGCCGTTGGTCAGTACCACCGCCTGTGCCTCCATCTCAATACCCAAAGCCGTCTTTACGCCGCAGACCTTATTATCTTTGATAATAAGAGATACTACTGTATCTTGCCATATAGATAGATTAGCAGTGCTTGCGAGCACCTTTACCCATTCTTCGATAAACCGTTTCCGGTCACTCTGACTGCGCGGGCTCCACATAGCCGGACCCTTGCTCTGGTTCAGCAGCCGGAACTGGATAGCGCTCCTGTCCGTCACGATACCCATCTGTCCGCCTAACGCATCTATCTCGCGTACAATCTGCCCCTTGGCGATACCTCCTACTGCCGGATTGCAACTCATCTGCGCAATCTTGTTCATGTCCATCGTGATGAGTAGCGTACGACTACCCATCCGGGCCGCGGCACTCGCAGCCTCGCATCCGGCATGACCGGCTCCTACTACTATGACGTCGTATTTAAAGTTCATTCGATTTGATCGACTATTTTCTTCCTATTGTTTTGTTTCTGTGCCCCCATTTCCATTGCCCGGTGAAACTCCCGGAGGAGATCGTCCGCACGTGCGGCACAAAGGCATTCTCCAGATGGTTGCGGTACGTAATCTCGTTGGTTTGCGGGTTCACTATTATCCCGATGATGTCAAACCGCGGCAATTTTTCTACCTTATGATACTTGATGTATCCGTTGGCAGCGGCTATCATCCTTCTTTTCTTGTTCTCGTCCACATACTCCTCCGGCCGGATATCACCGAATGTACCGGTTCTTGCTTTCACCTCTGCAAAGACAATCTCCGTCTTGCTCTCGGCAATCAGATCCACCTCCAGATGCCCCATCCGCCAGTTGTGTTCGACGATGCGGAATCCCTTCTTCTCCAGCATCCGTGCGGCTTCTTCCTCGCCGATGATTCCTATGGGATTAGTGACAAACATTTCCTATCTCAATTGCTCCATACGTGCTGCATCCAGCCTCAGCAGGATGAATAGCAGCAGCGTGAATCCCCATAATGAACTACCGCCGTAGCTGAAGAACGGCAGCGGAATACCGATCACCGGCAGCAATCCCAATACCATACCTACGTTGATCGTGAGGTGAAAGAGGAAGATACCGGCTACCGCGTAGGCGTAGATCTGTGTGGAGGAGTTCCTCTGTCGCTCGGCGATCTCTATCAGCCTCAGGATAAAGAACAGGTAGATCAGCAGCACGCCTACAGACCCTACAAATCCCCATTCTTCACCTACGGTACAGAAGATAAAATCGGTATCTTGCTCCGGCACAAACTGCAGTTTGGTCTGTGTGCCGTTGAGGTATCCTTTGCCCAAAAATCTGCCCGAACCGATGGCTATTCGGGCCTGGTTGACATTGTATCCTGCGCCCGCGGGATCCTCCTTCATGCCTAACAATACCTCAATACGGATCCGCTGGTGCGGCTGCAGCACTTTCTGGAACACGAAATCGCAAGCATGCGTGTATCCGATACAGAATAGCGTGAACGCCGCTACAATCAGCAGCATGTATTTGCGCCAATAGATACTGACGAACACATTATATAATATGAGTGCAATCACCACGCCCATCGAGATCCAGTCGAACGGCACTTTCACCCATATATTAATAAGGAGGCATATCCCGTAAATCACCGTCACGCTGCCTACTAAGATCAGTGCCTGCCACCGCATCGGGTGCTCTTTGCAGATGAAATAGATCTCCACCGCCGTCAGCAGCAGCATACAGCTCAATATACCCACGCTTCCTGTCCCCAACGGTAACGGCACGCCGCCGAAACGGATACTGATGATGAACAGCGCCACCGCGGCTACTCCCATCCACAGCACGTATCCGCTCATTCCCTGACGGTAGAACACCAGCAGGAAGGAGGCAAAGACGAGGGCGGAACCGGTCTCTTTCTGTAGAATCATGATGATGAGTGCCGGCACACCGATAAGCACAAAAGGTACGATGAGATCGCGCCAAGTGCGTACTTTGTAGTCGTATTGACCCATGTATTTGGCTACGGCGAGCGCCACTACGCACTTGGCGAACTCCGCCGGTTGCAGACTCACCGGACCTAAGGATATCCACGACATCGAACCCTTGATATCGCGCGCCAAGAAAGGTGTCGCGAGCAGTAGTAACAGCATCGCCCCGTACGCGAAATAGGCTAAGACATCGTAGGTCTTGTAATCGATCATTAGCAGCACAAACCCCAATACCAGCGAACCGATGATCCATGCGAACTGCTTACCTGCGCGGTTGGAGAAATCGAAGATGCTCGTCTGGTCGAACGTATAGCTGGCACCATAGATATTGAGCCAGCCAAAGAGCACTAAGACCAGAAAGAAGCCGATCGTAATCCAATCGACGTGTTGCCATATGTTACCACTTCTTGACGCCCTCATTTAGTACTGCATCTGCTATTCGTTTCTTCAAATCTTTGCGTTTCATCTGCCCTGTGAGGTATTGCTCCATCATCATCGATGCTACCGGACAGGCCCATGTGGCGCCAAAACCGGCGTTTTCAACGACTACGGCTACCGCTATCTGCGGATCTTCCACCGGCGCAAAACCGATGAAGATAGCGTGATCCCTTCCGTGCGGGTTCTGCGCCGTACCTGTCTTACCGGCCATGTGGAGGGTGTCAACCGCGTAATGCCGTCCCGTACCATAGACCATCACGCGATGCATGCCTGCTTTCACCTCTTCGAAATACTTTTTCTGGATGTTGATCGTATGCCGGTGGGTCAGCATCGAGTCGTTTTTGTTGAGGTGCGGCGTGATGTAATAGCCCTCGTTGGCGATGGCTGCAGCCTGATTGGCGAGTTGCAGCGGAGTGGCTAAGATCTCGCCCTGACCGATACTGAGCGACCGGATAGTGATGGCTTTCCATCCGTTTTCACCGTAGAATTTGTCGTATAGCTTTGCGCTCGGAATCTGCCCTGCCGACTGCTCGCTCAGATCGGTGTCTTTGAATTTCTGACCCATGCCGAAACTCATCACCGCTTCACGCCATTTCTCATAGGGTTTATGTATATCTCGGTCTCCCCCGTCTTTGTCCATCAGGTCGCGGAACGCGCACCAGAAATACGGGTTGCAACTCTGTTCAATCGCTTTGTCCAACGCTACCGGCGAACCGTGGTGGTGCGTACACTTGATCGGTTTGCTCTGCGGACCCGAGCACGGGTAGAGCGTGTTAGGAGTGATAGCGCCTTGCTCCAGACAGACCAGTGCCTGAATGGTCTTGAAGGTCGATCCGGGAGGGTAGGTGGCTTGCGTAGCGCGGTTCAGCAACGGCTTCGTCTGGTCATTGAGCAGCATGTTGTAGTTCTTGCTCCTGTCCTTGCCTACCAGCACCTTGGGATCCCAGCCCGGGTTGGAGGCTAATGCTAATATCTCACCTGTCTTAGGCTCGATGGCTACGGCGCTCCCTATCTTGCCGGCGAGCAACTCTTCCGCTAATAGCTGCAACCGGATATCCAGCGTTACATGAAGGTCCGTTCCTGCTTTGGCTGTTATGTCTAACTCACCGTCCTGATAACTGCCTTGGATTCGGCCTCTCACATCGCGCATCAGCACCTCCATGCCTTTCTCGCCGCGCAGCTGTTTCTCGTACGTCCGCTCCAATCCGTCGCGTCCCGAGTAGTCGCCGCGGGAGTAATACGGATCGCGGTCTATGTCGTTCTGGTTCACCTCGCCTACTGAGCCTAACACATGCGCTGCGGCGTTGTACGTGTAGTCGCGGAGCGTCCTCTTGCGGATCTGTACGCCCGGATAGAACACCAATGACTCTTGCAGCGAGGCGATATCTTCTTTCTTCAAATGGCTCATGAACACCTGCGGAGTCCAACGCGAATAACCTCTGTTCTTACGCCTGTCTTTGATCTCCGCCAGCCGCTCGTCAAACTCCGCACGGCTGATATGCAGGCTTTTGCAGAAACCCGTCGTGTCCCACTCGCTGCCCATGTCGCGCATCGTCATCGTCACCTCGTAGATCGGTTGGTTGAATACCAGCAACTCGCCGTTTCGGTCGTATATCAGTCCGCGGGACGGGAAGATGGTCTGTTTCACCAGGGCGTTGTTATCCGCCTGATCTTTGGTCGATTGGTCGATCACCTGCAGGTAGAATAACCGCACTATAAACACCAAAACAATCACAACGGCAATGCCGCTGATCACGTATCGACGATTATAATACTGGTCGTTAATCATCTGTATCGCAATGAGTTATAACATACTATCAGGAGGATCGTTACAGCGCTGCTGACCACCGTCTCTATCAGCACAAACCCGATATGACTCCAGCTCCACGCGGCTAACAGGAATATAGTCAGATGGTGGATCACCACTAAGATACTCACGTATTTCAGCATCCCGGCGAGACCGATGGCATGCAGACTGATCTGTTCGTTCAGTCGGTCTTTGTCATTCACGATGGCGCCGAGGATATATGGCCTTAGAAACATGACTAACACGCATGCCGCCATGTGGATGCCTAATGAGTTGCAGAATACATCCATCACCAATCCGGCTACGGCGCCAATGACCATGTCGGCGCTATGTGGCAGGGTGATGGGGAACATCAGCAGGCATAGGATATAGACGTACGGATGGCATATACCCCATAGCTGCAACTGGTCAAAAAGCAACACCTGTAGCAGCATGACGATCACATATCGGATCACTTGTTTAGTCCATTCCATCGCTTAGTTCCTCCAATTCTTGTTGATCCTTGTTCTGCACCACCTCTACGTATTTCAGCCGTTTGAAATTGGTGCTCAGTCGCACGCGTATCGTGTAGTACGAGTCACCTTCCTTCAGCACGCTGTTTTCCACGATTCCAACGGCTATTCCTTCCGGGAAGACGGGACTCAGACCACTTGTCACTATCGTGTCGCCGGGGTTCACTACCATGTGAGCCGCTACATCCGTCAACTGCGCAAAACGGTTATCCTTGCCGTCCCATGTGAGCGTGCCGACATAGTCGTTTTTGGTAAAACGGCAACTGGTGTGGCTGTTGGTGTTGATCACCGGCAGTACCACGCTGTAGTTCGGTCCCACCGTCTGGATGATACCTACTACGCCTTCCTCGTTACGCACGCCTTGACCACGTACAATGCCGTCATTGCTGCCGAGGTTGATGGTGATGTAGTTATGCAGACGGCTCGTCGTCATCTGTACTGCTTTGGCGCTCATGTACGCATACCTGCCTCCGTTTTCATCCGATTCCATCGAGGATAATTGGTTACGGAGCGCTACATTCTCTGCCGCCAACTGTTCGTTCTGGCTGTGCAGCGAGAAGTACCCGCGAACCTCACTCACCTGCTCGTTCTGCCACGCCACGAAAGCGTTGGCGGTACTCAGCACAGCGCTGCGTGGATACGCATTGTTCCACGTCAGGAGCATAAATGCAGCAACTTCCAGGAGAATGAATACCAGGAAGTTGCTATAACGGAGCAGTATTCTTAGCAGATTCTGCATAGTCCGCTATTTGTATTAACGGAGGAGGAAACCGAAGTTATTCACGTTCTTCAGCGCTACGCCTGTTCCGCGGGCTACCGAGTGCAACGGATCGTCTGCTACGTGGAACGGTATAGTGATCTTATCCGTCAGCCTGCGGGCCAAACCGTGAAGCAATGCACCACCACCCGTCAGGTAGATTCCTCGCTTTACGATATCCGAGTACAACTCCGGAGGAGTCGTCTCCAATGCCTGAAGGATGGCACCCTCGATCTTGCTCACGCTCTTCTCCAGACAGTGAGCTATCTCCTGGTAACTAACCGGTACGGACATCGGCAGTGCCGTCACTTTGTTCGGGCCAATCACAATGAAATCCTCCGGCGCGTCTTCCAACTCCGGCAGAGCCGAACCTACCTGGATCTTAATGCGCTCAGCCGTAGGCTCGTCGATACGCAGGTTGTGCATACGACCCATGTACTCAATGATATCTTGGTTGAAATCATCACCGGCAATCTTAATGGACTTGTTGCTGACGATTCCACCGAGAGAAATAACCGCAATCTCCGTTGTTCCACCGCCTATATCTACAATCATACATCCTTCGGGACTCTCCACATCGATGCCGATACCGATAGCTGCGGCCATAGGCTCGTAAATCATATAGATATCACGACCGCCGGCGTGCTCGGAACTGTCACGCACAGCACGGATCTCCACCTCGGTCGAACCGGACGGAATACATACTACCATACGGATTGACGGTGTGAACAGACGAGCCTGCTTTGGAATCATCTTAATCATGCCCCTGATCATCATCTCGCAGGCGTAGAAATCGGCAATCACACCATCGCGAAGCGGACGTACCGTGCGGATCATCGATCCGCCTTTACCAATCATTTGTTGCGCCTTGCGGCCGACGGCAACCATCTTGTTGTCCGCCATCGAGATAGCCACTACCGACGGCTCATCTACCACGATCTTGTCATCACACATGATGATCGTGTTCGCCGTTCCTAAGTCAATGGCAATCTCCTGAGTAAAAGAAAAAAGTCCCATGTTTGTATATTGTTATTTTAATTTTTCGCAAAATTCCGTGCAAATTTACTACTTTTTTTTTACATATGCAAGCGCGTGCGAACTTTTTTGCCATAAAAAATGCCGGCACTCTTCGCGGAAGCGCCGGCATTTTCCAACTTGGTTTGCCATATTTTACCGATGAAATCGGGAGAACTTAGTATGTGTATGTGCTCACTTGTACGTTATTTTACTTCTTGACCTTTGAGGGTGTATATTTTGTCTCCGCGGAGGATGAAGATCTGACCGTCACGGAGGAACTTGGTACTTTGTACTTGGTCACTTGATACTTCTTCTACGCCTTGCGGAGTATCGGATTGACCTTGGATGTCGAACTCCTGCCAATAGGTATCGTTCTCATAAGCAGAAACAGCCTCGTCCGGCACATAGACAGGAATCTGACGTTTCACATCAAAGAAAGTCTTCGCCTCAATGGTCGGCGGGGTTACTGCATTGCAGGTAATCTTTGTCAGTTTGGCGCAGAGCGCGAAGCAGTTGTCGCCGATAGCCTGAATAGACGCCGGAAGGGTCATATTCTCCAGATACGTACATCCATAGAAAGCTCCATCGCCGATTTCAGTTACACCTTCCGGAATCTCAAGGTTCTGAAGTTCATGTGCGTTATAGAATGCCCAGTTGCCTATTTTCTTCAGTTGGCTGGCAGAGGCTGCGGGCGCATTGAATCGTCCCGGTGCGCCGGCAGGTGAGCCGCCGAATGTGATAGACTGAATACTACGGCAGTCCTCAAAGGCTGATTGCTCGATTTCTTCTACCGAAGCAGGGATGTCGATGGATTGCAGGTTCTTACAACCGGCTACCATCATATAACTTAATTTCTGCAGACCTTCCGGCAACTTCAGTTCCGTAAGGTTGTAATAACCTTTGAAGGCCTCGTCTGCAAACTCTGTGTTCGTTACGCATGACACATCCAATGTCTGGAGAGTCTTGTAAGAGCGGTTGATGATCAACAATGCATTTTCCGTTAACTCGCCGCCATTGACTGTTACTTGGCTTAAGATCTTAGTATAATAAGGCCAATCTTGCTCAGGAACATCAAAGAATCCTGCCGGAGCCTCCATAGAGGTTAAACCGCTGCAACCATAGAAAACACTACTTCCAATGCTGGTGACGCTATTGGGAATCGTCATAGAGGTCAAACTGCTGCAACCAGCGAAAGCAGAACCTCCAATGCTGGTGACGCTATTGGGAATGACTAATTCTCCAGTCAAACCGCTGCAACCAGCGAAAGCAGAACCTCCAATGCTTGTTACGCTATTGGGAATGACTAATTCTCCAGTCAAACCGCTACAACCCCAGAAAGCATAACTTCCAATGCTGGTGACGCTATTGGGAATGACTAATTCTCCAGTCAAACCGCTGCAACCATAGAAAGCACGATCTCCAATGCTGGTGACGCTATTGGGAATGACTAATTCTCCAGTCAAACCGGTGCAACCAGAGAAAGCATCACCTCCAATTCTGGTGACACTATTGGGAATCGTCACAGAGGTCAAACCGCTGCAACCATGAAAAGTATAACCTCCAATGCTTTTGACGCTATTCGGAATGGTCACAGAGGTCAATCCGGTGCAACCAGAGAAAGCATATTCTCCAATGCTGGTGACACTATTGGGAATCGTCACAGAGGTTAAACCGCTGCAACCATAGAACGCCCAACCTCCAATGTTGGTAACGCTATTGCCAATTGTCACAGAGGCCATACTGCTGCAACCATAGAAAGCATAATTTCCTATGCTTGTAACGCTATTGGGAATCGTCACGGAGCTCAAACTGCTGCAATTTCTGAAAGCATGATCTCCAATGTTTGTGACGCTATTGGGAATCGTTACAGAGGTCAAACCGCTGCATTTATAGAAAGCCTCATCTCCAATGCTTGTGACGCTATTGGGAATCGTCACAGAAGTCAAACCGGTGCAACCAGAGAAAGCACTCCATCCAATACTGGTGACGCTATTGCCAATCGCCACAGAGGTCAAACCGCTGCAACCATAGAAAGCACTCCATCCAATGCTGGTGACACTATTGGGAATCGTCACAGAGGTCAAACTGCTGCAATTTCTGAAAGCATACTCTCCAATGCTTGTGACGCTATTGGGAATGGTCACAGAGGTCAAACCGCTGCAACCATCGAAAGCATATTCTCCAATGCTTACGACGCTATTGGGAATCGTCACAGAGGTCAAACCGCGGCAATTATAGAAAGCATGATCTCCAATGTTTGTGACGCTATTGGGAATGGTCACAGAGGTCAAACCGCTGCATTCATAGAAAGCCCCCCATTCAATGCTTGTGACGCTATTGCCAATCGTCACAGAGGTCAAACCGCTGCATTTATAGAAAGCAACATCTCCAATGCTGGTGACGCTATTGGGAATCGTAATAGAGGTCAAACCGCTGCATTCATAGAAAGCATAACCTCCAATGCTTGTGACGCTATACGATACGGAATTGTATGTCACAGAGGAAGGAATGATAATATCTCCGCTCGCACTTCTATTTTCAGCCACTTCAGCCGTTTGGTTGGTGGCATCAAGGTCGTAATACAGGTCGCCGATTTTAGTAGAGGCGAACATGGTTCCTACGCTGGCTGCTACAGCGAGCAATAGAGTAAAAAGTTTTCTCATCATAAATTCCCTGATTTGTGCCGGGCGCAACTTTAAATGGTTAGTATCTATAATTATATTTTCTTCAAAAAACGCGAGCGGGCTTATCTTAAGTTAGAGGTTGTAGGATACCCGTCATAGCAGATAAGTCACGCTCGCGCAAGTGCGAGCGTTCCGACTTATTCTGGCTTGACTTCGAAACTTCCTACATTTCTAACTTACCAAATAAATCGCAAACGCGAATAAATTTTTATGTCCTCCTGTTTAACGTCAGTGAGTGACGCACCGCTTTTTTACGCTGTCGGTGCCAGCGTTGGTATTTTACGTCCGCGCGGGGCAA
This sequence comes from Paludibacteraceae bacterium, assembly GCA_905233255.1. GTDB lineage: Bacteria > Bacteroidota > Bacteroidia > Bacteroidales > Paludibacteraceae > Colicola. The sequence continues at coordinate 1,543 of CAJOCN010000029.1, read as the reverse complement.
GAGGTTATTCCGTTTCTATTTCACGCATTTTTGCTTGCAGGAGTTTCTTATCCGGCAAGCAAAGTTTATATTCTGCCACCATAGTAGGCGATAACGAGCGACTGAGTGCATACTCAACCACCTCATTATCTTTGTCTTTACAAAGAAGAATGCCTATACTTGGGTTTTCGTGAGGTTTCTTTACGTCTCGGTCCAATGCCTCCAAATAGAAATTCAATTGTCCCAAATGTTCCGGTTTGAACGAACCCATCTTCAGTTCAAAAGCCACAAGGCATTGCAACTCGCGGTGGAAGAAGAGTAAATCAATACGAAAATCACTATTACCCACCTGCAAACGATATTCTTCGTCAATAAAGATAAAATCTTTGCCGAGTTCAAGAATAAACTCCTTCATCTGCTGCACAAGGGCTGATTTCATCGAGTTTTCCGTCTTGTATTCCTTACCTCCTATAAACTCCATCACATACTGGTCACGGAACACTTGTTCTGCTGAAGGAGCAATTTCTCTCAACAGTGGTGAGAGTTTTGGTTTCTCCAACATCGCACGCTCAAACAGAGCGCTATCGATTTGACGATTCAGATCTCTGTAAGAAAGGCGCTCCTTTACGCAAAGTTGCAGATAGAAAGACCTTTCTTCTTCTGATTTAGTACGACTTAATATGGTTAAATTATTAGACCAACTAATTTCTCTCAACAGTGTCGAGAGTTTTTCATCCGCATTGCGGTACGTTTCATAAAACTGCTTCATGCGCCAGAGGTTCTGCGCGGAGAAACCCTTCAACTCAGGCGCTTTGCGGGCGATATATTCAGACAACTGCTGCACGACGCTGTCTCCCCATTGGGATGACTCAATCTTATCTGACATGTATGCGCCCAGTTGCCAGTACAACTCGATAAGTTGGGAGTTGGCTGTACGGACAATCTCTGCACGAGCATGCTGAATCAGATGGATCACCTCATCAAACTGCTGTGCCGATACTATTATGTCAGTCTGTTTTGTCATTATGAATTTAATAAACGCCTTTTATTTCAATTTTATGCAACTGTACCTGTTTCGTATTAATGCTCCGAGTTATACATCGTGATTACGATTCCATAAAAGCGACTAATTTCCGGCATAACTGCGTTCCTTTCATTTAGCGCTGCAAAGATACTACTTTTTATTCAATTACACAAATTTATTGCACAAAAAATATACTTTTTTATGCAGTACGGCGAATTTATTGCACAAAACTCCCTTTCCTCCCCCTTTAGGGGGGCGGGGGACAGTTGGGGACGAGAGCCACAGTGGTGAGCACATACGAGTAATAGGCAATTAAGGGACGCGGCCTGCCGCATCCCTTAATTCTTAATTACTTTGCTTTTCTGTTCTTGGCGCGAGTTTGCCACAGCTTGCCCTGTGCTATGATGGGTGCAGTGATTCGGACAGAATTGCCACAATACACACGGGCGGGCATGAACCCGCCGACGAGAAAACAGGAGGTAGTTATTATGAAGCTTCGCAAACTGATTGCCGCCGTGCTGGCGGCGCTGCTGCTGGTGG
>CAJOCN010000028.1 GCA_905233255.1 Paludibacteraceae bacterium | reverse complement strand
GGAGCTCGCCCTCCACACCCGTTTCACCGAGGTACAGGCGATGGTTCGCACCCGCGCCAAGGACCTGATGAAGGTCACCGAGGATCAGGAGAACTTCGCAGCCCAGCTGAACACCTCCGGCGGCAAACGCACCATGAAGGCCTACTTATGGAAGGTCTGCGGCGCTGAGTATGATGCGCAGCACAACGGCTAAAAGGAGGTGATTTATGACGAAGCAACAGATTTACAAAATGGTCGCGACTATCGCGACGGCTATCGTGACTTGCGTGGCGATTGCGTTGGGACTGAGTTCGTGCAACGTGACAAGGACAATCACCACCCGGTCGGAAGCATGGCAGAAAGGCGACACCAGCGTGGTCATTCAGACCAAGACGGTGGAGACGTATGATGCAAGCAAAAAATTGTAGGAAAGAGCGGCAGCAATGCCGCTTTTTTCGTCACGGGTCAGGTTGTCCGGTAAACATCCCGGTACCATTTTTCGCAGAGAGAACGGAGGCGGGGTTCGTCGCTAATGATAGCGCGGAGGGCTTCCAGGGACCGCACGTTTCGCTCGGAGTTGAGCCAGAGACGCATATAACCGCCTTCTGCGTATTTCTCGAGCAGATGCTCGTGTGAACGGGCGTAGAGCGTTTCAAAATCGCCGTTCGGATAGAGTTTGGCGGAATACGCCATGGTACGTGCGATGACGGTCTCGGGGATGATCTGTCGGTCGGCTTCGGCTACGATAGCGCCGTAGATGGTACGCGGCGGGTTCTTACCGCTGGCGCGGTGATCCTCTATCGCATCGCGCATGACGAGCAGTTGCTCCTCTGTGAACCATTGCCGAAGATTGGCGTCCGCCATGAGTATCTCGCCGGAGTGAATATGATGTGTCTCGCGGTCGAAGCGCAGCCCGAGGTCATGGTACGCGGCAATGACATACGCCATCTGTTCGTCGGCATTATGTTCGCGCGCCAAGATAAGCGACTCACGAATTACCGCCTCGGCATGGTCGCGTTTGTGTCCGCCGTCAAAGGCATCGTATTGCGGCAGAATCGTTTGCTCAATATATTGCTCTAATTCTGTCATGTGACTTTCCACTCGCCGTACCCTCGCTGGGTGGCGAAGATGCGTCCTTGGGCGTCGAAGATGACGGCCGCAACTACTTCGATGGTTTTCATAAGCGAGTGCAAAGGTACAACAATTTTTGTAAATATGCAAGAAAAATTTGTGTATGTGCAATTTTTGTTGTATCTTTGCAGCGAAAAAAATCAAAGATACTATGTTACACATTCAAGAAGAGGCGGCGCGGTGCTTGTTATGCCATGACGCGCCGTGCGGCGAGAAAGTGGCTCGCGCAATTCGCGCAGCGCGGTTTGATAACCTGTGGACAGCCGTGGAAATTTTCAATGAGCTGAGTGAAGAAGAGTTGGTTCAGGGAGAAAATACCTGTATCCACTACGATAGACCGATACGGATTAGCGAACTGCGTTCGCAAATCCTTAAAGGACAAAGGGACCAAGTACCAAGTACGAAGGAAGAATTGCCGAGCCTGGAGATCAATTTTTGCGACATGGTATGCGAGAACCCGTTCTTTCTGGCGAGTTCGGCAATCTGCACGAACTACGAGATGGTAGCGTGGGCGTTAGAGGCCGGCTGGGCGGGGGTGTTCTACAAGACGATCACCAAAGGGGACATCCGCGAGGTGTCTCCGCGTTTCGATGCTATGCGCAAAGAAGGCACGCCGTTCGTGGGATTCCGAAATATGGAGCAGTTGAGCGAGAACCCGTACACGATGGATTTTGAGATCCTGCATAGACTCAAAGAGAACTACCCGACGAAACGTATCATCGCCTCCATTATGGGACAGACAGAGGAGGAATGGATCGAGTTGGCGAAGATGGCAGAGGAAGCAGGATGCGACGCGGTAGAACTCAATTTCTCGTGCCCGCAGATGCGTTTGACGGGGCTCGGAAGCGATATCGGTCAGAACCCCGAGTTAATCCTATTCTATACCTCGTATGTGCGCGACGCGGTGAAGATCCCGGTTATCCCGAAGATGACTCCGAACGTGATGAGTATGACATCTCCGGCGTTAGCCTGTTTCTATGCGGGTGCATCGGGAATCAGCGCGATCAACACGATCAAGTCGATCACGATGAGCGACAGCGCGGAAGTGAGCGGGAAGAAGACCATCAGCGGTTATTCGGGCAAGGCGGTGAAGCCTATTGCGCTGCGCATGATCTATGAGATGACGGGCAACCCAATCCTGCACAAGGCGGGTATTGAGAAACATATGGATATCAGCGGCATCGGCGGTATTGAGACTTGGCGCGATGCGCTGGAGTTCATTCAATTAGGATGCCGCAACGTACAGGTGTGCACCGCCGTAATGCAATACGGCTACCGGATCATTGACGACCTGAAAGCGGGTCTGCAGCACTACATGGCAGAGCGCGGGATAACAGAACTCAAGAAACTGGTCGGTGAGGAGTTGAAGAATATCGTGTTGCCGTCCGGCCTGGATCGTGAGACGATGGTATATCCGATGATAGACAAAGCGCAATGTATAGGTTGCGGACGATGCTATGTGTCGTGTATGGACGGCGGACATCAGGCAATCGAGTTTGGCGAGGACCGCAAGCCGAAGATCATCGGGTCGAAATGTGTAGGATGCCATTTATGTCGGTTGGTATGTCCGACAGGCGCTATCGGTATCGCCAAACGAATCCCGAAAAGACAATAAACAAAGGGTTAGTCGTTCTCAGACATGTTACGTAGGAAGAGATCCACGACGCGTTTGGTGACGATTGTCTTTCGCACGGCGTGGCGTACCTTATCCGCTGAGGAGGGCGCGTTGGTGTCTGCGGTGGGTTGTGCCGCGGCTTTCTCCGCCAATTCTACCTGCTGCTCGCGGGCGTCGATCTTTGCTTTGAGACCTGACGAAGCGTGGTTGTAGAGGAACTCATACGCCGGCACAGCCGCCTTCATAATATACGGGGTGAGGAAGGTCGTAAGTACCGAAGCGGCTACGATAATAGGATAGATAGCCGGGTCAGTGACGTTGAGTTTGGAACCGAGGGAAGCGATGATGAAGGAGAACTCGCCGATTTGCACGAACGAGAATCCGGTCATCATGGAGTCCTTGAGCGTCTCTCCGCCCCACCAACAACCGAGCGTGCCGAAGAGGATCATACCGATGATGATAACAGCCGCTACGATAAGGATAGAAGGCCAGTAGGCAACGAGCGAAGAGGGGTTAATCATCATGCCGACGGAGACGAAGAAGATAGCGGCAAAGACATTCTTGAGCGGCGCCATGAGGTGCTCTATACGATGGGCTTCCTTGGTCTCCGCGAGGATCATACCCATGATGAAGGCTCCCAGTGCGGAACTGAAGCCGGCTTCCTCTGCCGTCAGCACCATACCGAGGCAGAGACCAAGCGAGAGAACGATGAGAATCTCGTCATTGAGGTACGGACGCACCCAGCGGAAAAGAGTAGGGATAATAAGTATTCCGACGATGAACCACACCGCCAGCGTAGCTGCCAGAATACCGACTTTCTCAAGCAGAACGGTGCCCTCGAAACTGTTCTTGACTGCAATAGACGAGAGCAAAACCATGAGAACAACGGCGATGATATCCTCAAAGATAAGGATGGAGGTAGCGCCCTTGACGAAACGCGCTTTGGTGAGCCCCGCCTCATCAATAGCCTTCATCACGATCGTGGTAGAAGACATACAGAGCATGGCCGCCAGGAAGAGCGAGTTCATCGTGTCCAACTCTGCAAATTTACCTACGCCAAAACCGAAAAACATCATACCGACCACGATAGTAGCGGCACCGACGAGCGCAATCTTACCGGACTCGAAGAGGTTCTTCATACGGAACTCCAGACCGATGCAGAAGAGCACGAAGAGGACACCGATATTACCCCATGTCTCAACATTCTCCATGTCCACGAGTTTCTCGCCGAAGAGGTGAGGACCGACTAATATTCCGGCTACGATATAGCCTAAAACAACGGGTTGCTTGAGCAACTTGAAGAGCAGGGCAACAACGCCTGCCGTGATCATTAAGATGTATAAATCGTGTACCATATAAAATGAGGGTTATTGGTTTTTATAGAGGTCCTCGGCGGAGAGGTTGGTCCATTTGGTGGGTTTGACAGCCGCGTCGCGGAGGGTACAATCCTGATATAGCGTGCGTCCTTGTATGAGGCGCTGGCGGACGAAGAGATCGAGTTCGTCAAGGGTCATGGGACCCGCCATGGAGACCTCATGTCCGATACCCGGGATGCGGTAGATAGCATAGGGGTAATCGAACTTAGCGAGGCGTTTGGCAATCGGGTTAGCACCCCATAAACCGAGGTTGCATAAGGTGATCTGCTTGTAGGTGACGATCTTATCGAGCATGCCGTGGAAGAGTAGTGTGGGTGCGGGCGGAGTAGCCCATTTGAGTGAGCCGTGGGTGGAGTAGATAGCTCCGCTATAGGCAATGACCGCCGCGGGTTTCCAACCCTCGGGCAGTTCGGCGGTATAATCGAGTGCATTGCATCGTCCGAAATCGGTCATAAGCACCGTGATAGCCCCCGCAGAGGAGCCCTCAAGGATGATCTTATCGGGGTTTATATTCAATTCCGCAGCGTGTGTGACGAGGAAACGTACGGCTGCCGAGCAGTCCTCCGCCGCCATGTAGAAGGCGTTCTCCATGGGTTTGAGATTGGTTACACCGACGTTATGCACCCCTTTGAGTCCGAGGCGGTAGTCGATAGCTACGACGGTATAACCGCGCCGTGTGAGCGAGTCGCAGTAGGCGACGTCCCAGGGTTTATTACGCGCTCCGTTGACAAATCCTCCGCCGAAGACATGGATGATGGTGTATCCGTTCGCCGGAGCCGTAGGCGCGTAGAGGTCGAGATAGAGCGTCGAATCACGCTCGACGAAAGGGTAGGAGTCGGCGGCTACAATCCACGAAGCGAGGGTAAGTAATAAGCCTAGTAAATAGTGACGGTGTATATTCATGTTGTTAGTTGGTGTGTTTTCGGGTGCAAAGGTACAATATTTTTGCGATATATGCAAGAAAAATCGCTCATGAGGGCGATTTTTTGTTGTTAGAGGCCGAGGTGGATGCGGAAGCGGATACCCCAATGGATAGTTGATAGTTGAGAGTTCTTATCTCGGCAAAGCCTCGAACGATCGGCTGAAGCCGTATGGAGAGTTGAGAGACGGGGAGTGAAGCCCCAGACGGAGTAGAGGTCGCAGACACGGAGGATGTTACCGATGCCGATGCCGACTTCGCCGTATAGGCTATGGGAAGATGGGTAATTGGTAATTGATGATTGGTGGTTCTCAGATAGGTAGCCATAGGCTATCTTGGCTTCGACGAGTTCGCGGAGGTGAAGCCAGCGGATACCCGGGATGAGGTTGAAAAGGATGCCATGACCGTTCCATTCGGCTTGTAAGGTAGCGTATTTATCCGCCATGAGTTGGGTGCCGTGGAGGAAAGTGAAGCGGTAGGGATCGTAGGCGTAACCCTGATTGGCGTTAGCCTGCCAGAGGAGCGTGGGCGGGACGGAACCGAAGATCGCTCCTGCACGAAAGGCGTATGTGAGCGTACCGCCCATGCCGAGGTTGGCGTGGTGGGTGAGGAGTACGCGCAGGTGGGCGTAAAGACCTCCTTGCGGATTGTTGATTGTTGATTGTTGATTGTTTAATGACGCCCAGTGACCGAACTCGGCACCGAGGTAGAGAACAGGGTACTTACCGGAATAGGCGTAACGGCGCGAGAAGAAACCATCGTATTTGCGTTCTCCCCAAGAGAGACGGGTGATCAAGGAGAGGGATTGGTAGGCATAGCTGTCCTGCCAGCCGGCGCGGATGTAAGCATGTGACTCCAAGGCAGTGGCGGGGGCTATGGAAGAAGCGAAAGAGCCCCAATCGGCGAACCAGTGGTATTGAATCTGGCGCTGACGGAGGGCGGTATTGACGCAGAGCGAGTCTCGCTTGAGCGCCTCGAAGGCGTACGCCGTGAAATCGAAATTACCCCATCCCATGGAGTTCTCGCGCAGGAGGCGGTCGAAATCATCGACCTCAGACCACACATAGCGGTCGTTGTACTCCAGTTGCATGTAGTTGCGGTACCGCGTAGGCAGGTTGACGGAGATGCGTCCCATGCCCTTCGGCGCGCGGTCGCGGATACCATAACCGACAGAGGCTTCGAGGGAGACGACCTTGGAGAACCGTTCGTTAGTGCGGAAAGGCAGACCGAAATGGACGCCCTCGTGTTGGTTGACCTGTAGGATTTCCTCCACATGTCCGATGTCCACGGGTGTGCCGGTAGGGATATAACCGGTAGTGGCAACCGTGGCGAAGAACTTAGCGACGCGGATGACAGGAAGGGAGTCGAGGGCAGCAAAAGCGGAGTCGGGAGATGGAGCAGCCGGACTAGTAGGACTAGGCGAACTAGAAGAACTAGTAGAACTAGTAGAACTAGATGAACTAGATAAATTAGTCAAAGTAGAGTTGATAAGCAGCGTGGGGAAGACAGTGCCGGCTTGGTCGGATTTGACGGCAAAATCCAAGAGGACGGATATATGTTCGTCGGCGATGGTGCCATCCGGCAGGAGGTTCTGCGTGAGGTGGATGTTATTGACATAATTGACAGCCACCTCGGGCGGTACGTAGGCTTGTATCGAACGGAGCGCGAAAGTGGCGGTGTCAACGACCATGGAACCGTTGAAAGTGGCGTAGAAGGGGTTGCGGGTGCGAAATACGATGGTTACTTCGTGACCGGCTTCGCCTGTAGGACCGTTCGCTTCGCTCTCTGTTAGATAGTAGCGGTAATAGAGGTTGCCGGAGGGTGCGAGAGGGGAGAGGAACGCGTGCCCCATGAGGGAAACGGAGGAGGCGTAGAAATTGAGGTTTCCTTCGCCTCCGAGGAGGGATGAGTAGTCCGTAGAGGTGAGGATGAGGGACTGCGTGCGGAGGTCGTTGGCGGGCGTGGACTCGGTTCCGGCAAAACGGAACGACTGGGTCTCACGGTATAGAGGCATGATATAGGTAGAGTCCTCTTGGGCGACCATGCCGGATTGGAGCGAGCGCCAAAGGGCTCTGCGGAGGTGTTTTTTCGAGATGTGCGAGACATAGAGTGTCTGGTCCCGTAGAAGGGTAGAGACATTCTCGGGATGGAGCGTGCGGTCGTTCTCGAGACGACGAGCGCGTACCTGCCGGAGAATCTCCAGAGCAGGGTTTTCAGACGGCGAGACCACCACTTCCGTGAGGGTGGCTGTTTTCTCGCGCAGGGCTACTTGCAGTCCCGCCATGGTACCCGGCTCGATGTCGAAACGCTGGGTGAAATATCCGACGGCGGAGAAGACAAGTTGCGACTTCGCCTGCATATCCACGCGGAGGGCATAGTTGCCGTTGGCATCGGAGGTAGTACCGATCTTCGTGCCGCGGAAATGGATATTGACATTCGGGATGGCTTCGCCTGTCGTCTCATTGACGATCTCGCCGACGATGATGGTCTCGACGGCGTGGAGCGGCAGGACGACCGCTAACGCTATAAGAACGGATGTCAAAAGTTTTCTCATCGGTTGGCGGGATGGCATTGGAGAACCGCCTGACGGAGGTCCTGTACGTTGAGGTGGGTGTAAATCTCGGTGGTAGCGAGATCCTCATGTCCGAGGAGCTGCTGGATGATACGCAGGTCGGCTCCGTTCTGGAGGAGGTGGGTTGCGAAGGAGTGGCGCAGAGTGTGCGGGGAGACGGTCTTGATGATACCGGCTTCGGCACAGAGCTTGCGCACGATGGTGAATACCATCGCACGGGTCAAAGGTCGTCCGTAGCGATTGACAAACGCATAATCTTTGGACTCGGGTTTGAGCGGCCATGAGGCGCGCTCCTGTAGCCAATACCCGAACCACTCTTCGGCTACCGGCGAGAGCGGCACAAGACGTTGTTTGGAACCCTTGCCTTCGATCAACATATAGTGCTCGGCGAGATAGATACGGCTGAGCTTGAGATTGACGAGTTCGGATACACGGAGTCCGGAGCCGTAGAGCATCTCCATCATGGCGCGATTACGGTGCCCCTCATTGGACGAGAGGTCGATTGCCGCCATCATCCGGTTGACCTCATCAAGGGTGAGGACGGTAGGTAGGTGTTTGGATTTACGGGGACCTTCAAGCAGTTCAGAAGGGTCTTGGTCGATATAATCCTTATAGAGCAGGAACTTGAACCACGCATGAATACCGGCGATGATACGTGCCTGCGTGGCCTCGGACGAGACCTCTTTGCAGAGGGCGTAGAGCCCTTCCTGAAGTTGGTCAAAATCCATATGGACGATGTCTATCTGATGACCCGCGGCATACTCCCGGAGCTTAGCCAGATCGGCTTCGTAGCCCTCTACAGTATTCGGCGAGTAGCCGCGTTCGAGCCGCAGATAGGTATGGTATGCTTTGAGGAGGTCCGCCTCCGATTTTACTTCTTTAGCCATGGGAAGAGCGTGCCGGCAAAAGTAGGGGTATAGGTGATCCAACGTCCATAGGCGTTGCGGTAATAGAGGGTGAAGAGGAGCGAGTCGTTGCGGTAGGCGAACGAGCCGGAGTCCAGTACCTGGATAGAAGCTACTTTGTTGTCCTCAATGCGGAGAATATACATGCCGTGAGGCGTGCCTTCGTAGTCCCGGCCGGGGAGGAAGGTGAAGGGGAGGGGTGATTGGAGATTAGAGATTTGGGATTTGAGATTGAGGGAGTTATATGTGCCTTCTTCCAATAGACTATCGGGGACGAAGATGTCGGAGAGGTAGAGGTTGAAACCGGTACCCTTGATATGATGATTCCTATCGAGCGAAACTCCGTCGGAATAGAGATCGAGCGCTACGACGGGGTAGTCGATGGAGTCGTAACAACGACCATAGATCTCCTGATACGCCAAAGTGTAAGAGCCCGGAAAATCCTGACGGACAGAGGGCCTGGAGGGTTGGCAGGAGGAGAACGCCAATGCGCTGATCGTTAGCACTGTCAAAGCGGCTATGTATAGGTAGGATGCTTTTCTCATTGTGTGATTTGAATTTTACGGGATGGATACCAAGCTGCTATAAATCCGAGACACAGGACGATCGCAGCAACCAGCAGGATGTCGGGTGTCTGTACTTGCACGGGGTAAGCTGAGATGACATATTCGGCTCCGGTACCCAGTTTGAGCCATCCGAAATGCTCTTGTCCCAGACAGAGCAAGACGCCTACGAGAAGCCCGGAGAGCGTTCCTAACGAAGAGATGAACCATCCCTCGAGGAGGAATATCCGGCGGATGGTAGGTTCGTCTGCGCCCATGTGCGAGAGGATGCGGATGTCGCCGCGTTTGTCGATGATGAGCATGGAGAGCGAGCCGATGATGTTAAAGCTGGCAATCAAGAGAATGAAAACCAGCAGGACAATCGTCAGCAGTTTCTCGATGCGCAAGATGCGGAAAAAATCCGATTGTTGCTCGTATCGGTCGAGAACGCGGTAGCCGGGACCGAGTATATTTGAGATTTGAGATTTGAGATTTGAGATTTTGACGCCTTCTTTGGGTTGGAGACGGAGGGCGGTAGCGGTACAGGAATCGTAGTCGAAGAGCCGCTGCGCAAGGGGGAGTGAGACGAGCATGAGTTGGTCGTCATACTCAATCTGGTTCACCGCAAAAGTGCCGGCGATGAAAGCGTGCTCGTGTTGCAGCGAGAGGTCGGGGCGAAGCATGTTGATGCGTTCGGTGCGTTTAGGCGCATAGAGATGAAGCGCCCCTGTGAAATGGGCGTTCATGCCAATCTGCGCCGCCAATCCTCGCCCCAGCACCGCGCGGTCGAAAGCACCGTCCCAGACGGAGTAGAAACCGTCGGTGATGATGGAGTCTATGCGGGCTGTGCGGGTGAAGAGCGAGTCCACACCCATGACGCGTGCCGGCAGTTGGTGGTCCTTGTAACGGATGAGGGCGGTCTGTTCCAATTGCATAGAGACGGCCTCTATGTCGTCGCGCGCGTACAGAGAAACAATCGGGAGCGTGTCGGTACGAAGAGTCTGCCCCTCTGTGGGTACAACCAACAGCACGGGGTCAAACTCGGAGAACATATGTTCCACGAGTGCGCCGAAACCGTTCATGACAGAGAGCACGCAGATCATCGCCGCCGTCACCACAGCGACAGCTGCGGCGGAGATGCCGGAAACGATGTTAATCGCGTTGTGTCCTTTTGGGGAAAAGAGGTAACGCCAGGCGATATACGGTTCGAGAGAAGCCATGGCGTAGTTTTTTTATCTCTTCAGGAGTTCGTCTATTCGCTCCATTCGCTCGATAGTCTCATCGAGGTGGAAAGAGATCTCCGGAATGATTCGTAGCTGGTGGCGCTCGAGTGTACCGAGTTCGCCCCGGAAATGATGGGTGTTTTCCTCTATGAGCGCCATGGTCTCTTTCACCTTATCTTGCGGGAAGATAGAGACATAGATACGCGCGAGAGAAAGATCGGGCGTTACGCGCACTTCGCTGACCGAGATCAGTGTCCCGTGAAGCGTGCGCGCGTAACGCAGGAGAATGTCGCTCATATCCTTTTGGATAAGGCGAGCAATCTTGTGTTGTCTAGTTGACTCCATTAAAATTTGTGGCGTCCCTCGTCTGCTACAGTCAGTTTCTTACGACCTTTAGCACGGCGTGCAGCCAATACGCGGCGACCGTTAGCGGTTGCCATTCTCTCCAAGAAGCCGTGTTTGTTACGACGCTTGCGTTGGGAAGGTTGGAATGTACGTTTCATGTCTTATAAAATATTTGTGTCCTCTCACGAGGACGGGTTTATACATCAAAAAAGCGTGCAAAGGTACGGCTTTTTTTTGACATAACCAAATTTTCAGGCACTTTTTTTGAAAAAACGTGCTTTTTTTAATCAAAAACCTCCATTAAGATGTCGAGAGATTTGGGTTCTTGCCATGTTTCGACATGTTCATCGAAATAGGTGCAGAGGTCCCGAAGGGTCTTTTGTCGTTCCGCGCGAGTGTGCGGGAGAGGCAGTTCCTCGGTCATCTCAAAACCCAGTTTGGAGGCCAATCCGAGAAGGAAAGAGAGGTGGAAATTCCGAGGCTCGTCGGTCTCATCGAGTGCCTGAATGGCGGAGGCAATAAAATCGAACATAGGCTCGTCGGGCATAGGATGCCGGAGTACATGGTAGAGCACTTCGCTGATGAAGAGGGCGATGGTACGTTTGTACGGATCGGTATCTATCGTGCGTGGCACGAACGTAAGTTGTGCCGTGCGTATGGAGTGGTTATCGGTAGTGAGTTGGAGCAAAGAGAGAGGGTTGTACCTGCCGGAGGTGTTCTTGCGTCCGATGCCGTACACCATATAATTAACGCGCCCACCGGTGCGCGTGTACGCGTGTAAGAGGTGCGCTTTGTCCGAGTGCGGCTGCAGCGACAGCACTATCGCGTCAGTCGTGGTTAACATAAAGGGAATCAAGGAGTTCGCCGTCTTTTAGTGAAAAGACGCGGAACTCCATCGCAGATTGATGGATTGCAGAATGGTGATTTGCAGTCAGCACGCCATAGACGGGAACGGAATCGTTGACCTCCGGGGTGTAGTGGAAACGTTGTGGCTTGGGTTTGCCGGCGGTATTGAGCACTACGAAAGGTGTGCGACGCATGTAACTGTGGTCATGTCCGGCGAGCACGAGGTCGGCTTCGCCTAAGGCGTGGCGGAAAGCGGAATAGACGAGTACGTTAACGCGTCCTTTGGCGGCGGCGAGCACAGGGTGGTGCATCATGACGACGGTGTATCGTCCGTTGGCCGTGTACATAGCCTCCCGCAGCCATGTAAGGGTGCGGGTGAGGTATTGGATGCGGGATAGCGGGTTGGTGTCAATCGTGATGAAACGGATAGACGGCAGGTCTATGTAATAAGACACTCCGGGCACACCTTTTGGACCGTTATGGGGATGGGGGAACGCTTCTTCCCAAACAGGAGAGAGGGTTTTGTTCAGACCCTTGGAGTACTCATGATTGCCGGGTGTGGTGACCACGGGCAGACCGTAGAGGTCGCTGTGAGTCCACTCACGGAGGAGGAGCTGGTAGTAATAATACTGACCTCTGTCCATCCAGTCGCCTACCTGCGCTACGAGGTCTGCCTGCGGCACGCGCGCCGCGAGGGTGTCGTAGTCGGCTCTGGTGAGGCGGTTGTGTATATCGCCGAGGACAAGGATAGTGAGAGTACTGTCATCCGCGAGCGGGTGAAAAGCGGAGTCTGCGGGCGAAGGGAAAGCATAGGAGAGGGTGTCTCCGGTCCATTGTTGCTCCGCCGGCATACCGAACCACGCTTGCCAGCGGATGGCGCAAAGGGTAGCACCACCCGCTAACAAAAGCGTGAATACTATGATCCTAATCCACTTCCTCATTAGAAGGGCAGATCGCTGGTTCCGTCTCCTGCAGAGGCGTCAAAAGGATCGACAGCCGGTGCTGCGGGTGCTGCTGCCGGAGCCGTAGGAGCGGCTACAGGAGCAGCTACAGGAGCAGCTGCGGGTGCCGGAGCGGTAGCGGCCTGAGTGGTGTCACCCTGCTGGATACGCCATGCACGGATAGAGGTGTACCAACGGCCGTTGAACTCACGGCTCTCGATATCGAAGCTAACGGTTACCAACTGGTCAATCTCGCAGGGGTTCTGCTTGATACGCTCCTCGCCGAAAACCTCGAAATGCACCTTACGGGGGTATTGGTCGAGGGTCTCGAGAACGTACGGCTGTACTTTCCACGGATTGCCGTTGCGGCCCACACCTTCCTGGGCAGGCAATACTTGTATGATTTTACCTACTACTTCCATCGTGTAATTACGAATTATAAATTACAAATTATGAATTATTCGCCTTTGATAGCTGCTACGCCGGGGAGAACCTTGCCTTCGATAGCCTCGAGGAGGGCGCCACCGCCGGTGGAGATATACGAAACCTTGTCAGCCAAGCCGAACTTGTTCACGCATGCTACGGAGTCGCCGCCGCCGATGAGGGAGAAGGCACCGTTAGCGGTAGCCTCTGCGATAGCCTCACCGATAGCGCGGCTACCATCGCAGAAATTATCGAACTCGAATACGCCTGCAGGACCGTTCCAGAGGATGGTCTTTGCGCCGCGGATAGCGTCAGCGAAAGCTTTCTGTGCCTTCGGTCCGGCATCCAGACCTTCCCAACCCTCGGGGATGGCGTTGGAGGGGTACACCTGCTTGTGAGCATCGTTGCTGAAGCTGTCGCCACAGATGGCGTCCTCTGCCATGACGAGCTCTACGCCGTTCTTCTTGGCGAGTTCCTCTACGCCGAGAGCCACGTCGAGTTTGTCGAGCTCTACGATAGAGCCGCCGATCTCGCCGCCGTGTGCTTTGGCGAAAGTATAGGTCATACCACCGCAGAGTATCAGTTTGTCCACCTTACCGAGGAGGTTCTCGATGATGCCGATCTTGGAGCTCACTTTGGAACCACCCATGATAGCTACGAAAGGACGTTTGATATCGCCCAGGACGGCATCTACAGCCGCTACCTCTTTCTCCATGAGGAAACCGAGCATCTTGTTGTCTGCATCGAAATAATCGGCGATGACAGCAGTGGATGCATGTTTGCGGTGGGCGGTACCGAAGGCGTCCATCACGTAGCAGTCAGCATAGGAAGCGAGGGTCTTGGCGAACTCTTTCTGGCGCGCCTTCATCTCTTTCTTGGCGGCCTCGTATGCGGGATCTTCTTTCTCGATGCCTACGGGTTTGCCTTCCTCCTCCGGATAGAAACGGAGGTTCTCAAGGAGCAGTACCTCACCCGGTTTGAGGGCTGCGGCTTGTGCTTGTGCTTTGGCGCAATCCTCTGCGAACTGAACAGGACGACCGAGCGCAGCGGCTACTGCATCTACGATCTGGGAGAGGCTGAACTTAGCCTGTACTTTGCCTTTGGGCTTGCCCATGTGGCTCATGATGATGAGTGCGCCGCCCTCGTCGAGGATATGTTTGAGGGTCGGGAGAGCACCGCGGATACGGGTGTCGTCTGTGATTTTACCATTCTCGTCAAGGGGCACATTGAAGTCCACACGTACGATCGCCTTCTTACCGGCGAATTTGTAATCTTTGATTGTCATAATGTGTTGTATTTTTAGTTTGTTAGTTGTTACCAATTGATTGAGTTCAGTCTGCCGCGATAGACATCACTGAAGGTGTTTTTGGAGTCTTGTCCTCCGAAGAGGTAAATATAGTCATCCCGCACGATGGCGTTTTGTTTCTGTCGCGCCTGATAGATCTCCGGCAGGCGGTTCTTGGTGGTGTCGGCAAGGGTCCAGGTCATGCCTTCGTTATTGGATATGTATATATCCCGCCCGAGATAGGTCATCTTGTCGTTCACGCCGCCGAAGAGCAACAGTTGCTTGTTGTAATAGACGACGGAGGCGCCGGTTAGAGCCATGGATACGGGGCGTCCGATTGAGAACTCCTCCATCCGGAAGATCCCGTCGCCGCCGGGCATGTATTTGGTGAACTCGAAATTCCACCGTGTCTCCAGACTTCTGCCGTATTCGGAGAAGCCGCCGATAATCATAGCTCGGTCTCGTCCGGATGCGCTGGTGAAGGTGACGGTTGCAAAATCGCTGACGGGGAACTCGCCATCGGGGCGCATCTCGGTCATGTTGAGCGTGTCGCCCATGAACCACGCCAACTCGTATTGCGACTCATTGGGGGCGGTGAGCACCCATACCATGCTCTCCCAGTGCATGAGCATGGTGATCACCTTTTGCGAAATGGGGTGTTCGGTCCAATGGACGGCATCGGAGGAGGTGTAGATGTTGTTCCCTATGCCGTAATAGAGGGTGCTTCCGTCGCTGATGATCTGTCGTACGCGGGTGCCGATGGGCAGTCCTGTGGGCTCGCCGAGATCGGTCCATTGGATGCCGTCAGGAGAGCTAAAGGCGCGTAACTCAAAACCATTGGATGCGTACATGACAAACTTTTCGTCCCACTCCACCACTTTCTGCTCGCTATCGTCCAGCGGGTAGATTCCTTCGTTGAGGCGGTCCCACTGATAGAGGTCGGGGTCGACCTGGTGCACGGAGGCGCGAACCTCATAAACCTTGGTGTTCTTCTTGTCGCCGGAGCGCAGGGAGATATAAATAGGCGACTTAGTAAAGTCGAGAGTGTCGTTACCTGTGTACTGCACCACCGTGTCGGGGAAGATGATAGCGGTGGCACTGGGAGTGGCGGCAAAACTGAGGTACGGGATCACTTTATTCAGTTTTGTACCGTATAGCATGGAGTCTTTGTTATAGACGAGCCCTGTGTCAAGCCGTTCTTCCACCGTGAAAACGGCTTTCGCCAAGCCGGGGATGGAGTCGTCAGCCCGGAAACCCAAAGTAACCAGTTTGGCTACCGAGGAGAGAGTGGTGGAGGAACTCTGCGAACCGTTGCATCCTGCGAGGGTGAGAGCTAAAAATCCAATTAATATGTATAAATATTTGCGCATTTCGTATTTTTTTTGTAATTTTGCAGTCGCAAAATAAAATTACCAATTACCAATTATCAATTATCAAGTACTTTTATGTTATTCGAGTCTCAAATACATGATCTCAAGATGTTGTTTCCATGGGTTCGTGTTCGTCACGAGCAGCAGGCGCTTCGTTCCCTTATTGAGCAACGCCGCCGGATGTTAACGGAGGAAGAGGTGACCGCCCAATCCGCGCTTATCATGTCCCAGTTGGAGCAGATGTCTGCTTTCCGCGAAGCGCGCACGGTGTTGCTCTATTACCCGATTCATAAGGAGGTGGATCTGCGTCCGTTGCTCACTAAGTATGCGGGGCAAAAAACATTCTTGTTACCTGTCACCCATCGCCGCTCTATGGAGGTTCGCCCTTATGACGGAGAGGATATGATGCGTAAGGGGCGTTTGGGTGTTCCCGAGCCGCAGACCCAGACCTACAGAGGGGCTATTGATCTGATTATTGTTCCGGGGGTGGCGTTCGATCATCACTGCCACCGTATCGGCAGAGGAGGAGGTTATTACGACAGGTTCCTATCCAAGCACCCGCTGGTGAAGAAGATAGGTGTCTGCTATACGTTCCAACTCAAGCACGATATCCCGCATTCCTTGCATGACGAGAAGATGGATCGTGTGATCACCCCTCAGCAGGCCATTGGATAGACGGTTGGCTCTCACGTATTCGTTGTAACTCACGGTCGGACTCGGCTGTGAGTTTTCTTTCGCCCTTGCGGTAGTAGTAGATCAGTCCGTACATTTGGCATTTCATCAGTTTGGCATAGGGCAGAAGGTCCTTGTAGTAATCCTCGACGAGGTTCCATATGTTGAGGATGATCTCGTCCGCCTGTTTACGCATCTCGCCGAGGTCTCCGTGCACGCGTTCCGTATTCTGGACATGGAAGGTGTGTTGGCGTTGGTGATCGCAGAAGATGTCGTAGTGTACCTTCACTTTGTTGATGGCGGGGTTGTAGATCGGGAATCCGCCGTTCGCCATTCGTTTCTGCTCTCCCTCGATGATTTTCTTGCCCCACTCGAGCAGGTTCTCCTCGGTTGAGAGGTCGGGCACCACGTGTTGGTGCGGGTCCAGACCGTACAGCAACTTCTGCTCTCTCTTGATCTCGCCACGGATGACAGCCAGGTTGAGCACCTGGATGAAATGGGAGATGTACATACGTGCGTTCTGCACGATATGCCGGTATTGTTTATTGGCGGTGACAGTGGATTTGTAATTGTCCTTGGATTGCATCACCACGTTCTCAAACGGCACTAAGAACCGTTGTGCCTCGCTTTGCACTTTGTACGGCAGTACCTGCTCGGTATAGTCGGCGCTCTGTGCTCGCTGGATAGCGTTCTGCAGGGCGTGCAAACGGGCTAAATCCGTGTTAGGTAATCGTCTGTAAGGCATGATATCTAATTTAATTCTTTCTTGTGGCGAGTCTCTCTGCGAGTTCGCGGAGTTGCTCGGTAGCGTTGTTTTGCGGCAGTTTGTCGAGTTGGGCGAGGGCTTCGGCGGTATGTTCCTCCATGACGGCCTCGCCGGCTTCTCGTACGCCGAGGCGGTCGTAGATCGCTTTGACGCCGGCTATCTTCTCCTCATCGCGGTCGGTAGCCATGAGCCACTCTAACAACTCGGCTTTGCTCTCCGGGTCCGCCGTCTCCATGGCGGTCAGAAGGAGGAAAGTCTTCTTGTTGCAGCAGATGTCTCCGCCGATAGCTTTGCCGAAGGTCGCGGGATCGCCGTAGAGGTCGAGGATGTCGTCCTGGATCTGGAACGCGAGGCCTATGTGGAGACCGAACTGATAGAGCGCTTCCTGTTGGGCAGGGGTAGCGCCGGCTATGTAACCGCCTATCTTCATCGCGTACGCCAGGAGGACGGAGGTCTTGAGTTCGATCATGTGCATGTAGTCGTCGATGGAGACCTGCGACATATGCTCAAAATCCATGTCGAGCTGCTGTCCCTCGCATATACCGGTAGCCATCTCGTTGAACATCTCCAAGGTCTTTTGTACTTTGTCACCGGGTACCTTGGCTATCAGTTTGTATGCCTCGATGAGCATCTGGTCGCCGGAGAGGATAGCCGTGTTGTCGTTCCATTTGACATGCACGGTCGGCCGTCCGCGGCGTACCTCCGCGCGGTCCATCACATCGTCGTGAAGGAGCGTGAAGTTATGGAATACCTCCAATGCCAAAGCGGCGGGGAGGGTGTTCTCTATCGCATCGCCGGAGAGTAGTCCGCCGTTCACGATACAGTCTGCCGCAACGAGTGCCAAGGTCGGACGAAGCCGCTTGCCGCCCGAAGCCAAGGTGTATGCGATCGGTTCGTACAGCCCTTTCGGCTCCTTGTCCCAGTTCAGGGAGGCTATGGATTTGTTAATATCAATCATAGGAATTTATTCTCAATAATATCCGTGAGTACGTCTTTGATGTCGAGTCCGGCGGCGCGCACCTGTTGCGGAATGAACGAGGTAGCGGTCATGCCCGGCGTGGTGTTGACCTCTAAGAGGTTGATCTGCGTGCCGGTGATGATCCAATCGACACGGATGATGCCGTTGGCGCCGATGATGTCATACAGACGCAGGGTCTCGGCTTGTATCTTATCGCGGATGGCGTCGGGGATGCGGGCTGGCGTGATCTCCTCCACTTCGCCTTTGTACTTGGCGTCGTAGTCGAAGAACTCGTTCTTGGTGACGACCTCGGTGATCGGGAAAGCAACAGCTTTGTCCTTGGTCTTATAGACGCCGCAGGTCACCTCCGTTCCCTTCATGAACGCCTCGCAGATAACCTCGTCGCCCTCTTGGAAAGCACGCTCGATAGCGGGATAGATATCCTCGACGGTCTTGACCTTGGTGCAGCCGAAGGAGGAGCCGCCGACATTCGATTTGATGAAACACGGCAGACCCAGAGTCTCTGCGATCTTTGGCGCGTTCGGCCATTTCTGTCCGGCGCGGAGGATCATACTATTGGCGATGTGGAAACCGAAATAGGAGAGGTAATGGTTGCAGGCATACTTATTGAAGGTCAGCGCTGCCGCCAGCACACCGCAACAGGAGTATGGCATACCGATCATATCCAGATAGCCCTGCAGAATACCGTTCTCGCCCGGCGTGCCGTGGATAGTGATGTACGCGAAATCGAAGGTGTGCTTTACGCCCCCGCGCGTAAAAGAAAAATCGTTCTTGTCAATGGGGCAGGATTCGCTATTAGCGAAATACTCCTCAACTCCCATCCCCTCAGGGAGGGGCTGGGGGTAGGCAACCCATTCTTTACCGTGCAACCGCACGATAGTGATGTCATAGCGCTCCTTGTCCATGAACGAATACAGGCCTGCTGCGGAGCGCAGCGACACCTCGTGCTCGCTACTGTCACCGCCGGCTATGATTGCTATTTGTCTTTTCATTTGATAGTTAATTCACAATTTGGCTGCAAAGTTACTAAAAATATTTGATATACGCAAGCGCGCGCGCATTTTTCCATAAAAAAAGAGTTTTTCGAAGTGAAAAATTTGGATATATCAAAAAAAAGTATTATCTTTGCACTTGAATTCAAAACCATCTGCCTATGCATGGCGGATTGCCGGATTTTTCTTAATTTTTCACCCTGATTTAGTGCGTGATAAGTGCGTGATAAGTGCGCTGTAAGTGCGCGATAAGTACGTCATTATTAGAGGCGGAACCTGTCCGACGCGGTAGCGTACCCTCTCTCCATCTTGTTCTCCTTGCTCATATTCATTCGAACGACAGATACGGCGCGAGGCGGAGGAGGGTGGAGTCGGGCAGTTCGGTGAGTGAGCGGAGGTCTTCAATAGAGCTGAGGCGCACTTTGTTGCGGCGAAGAGTGTAGATCGCTTTCGCTTGCTCGTAGCGCAGGTAAGGATGACGCGCCAAACGGTCAACGGAGCTGGAGTTGACGGGGATACGTTGTATGGCGGTAGTGTCGGCGGTGAACCGGTAAAGGAGGGTGTCGAATGATGGGTAATTGGTGATGGGTAATTGGTGATTGGGGAGTTCTAATAGTTGAGACGGACTATAGTAACCGCCCAGTTGCTGGCGGTAACTGACGATCTGCACAGCCGTGTAGCGCCCGATTCCGCGGATGAGTTGGAGTTCGGTGGTGTCGCAATGATTGAGATCGAGAATGGTGTCTTTCTTGGGCCTCGGAACAAAACAGATGCCTATGGAGTCGCGCCATAACGAGTCAGCTACGCGCATGGAGTCCCACCGCTGTTGGCGTTCAATCCTCCACTGCTCGTGACGGATAGAGTCGGCGATGAAGAACGAGTCGTAACGTGCTTCGCGGTCGGCTTTCCATTGCTCAAACCGCAGGGAGTCGGCCAACCGGATTGAGTCCCGTCGTTCCGACCAAGGTTTCTTGGAGGAAGGGTTAGGGGGGATAGGCGAAGGGCAAATGGCCATGACGAACCAGACGATGAGCGCAATACCGCAGAGGATAGTGGCGGCTATTCGTTGTTCGCGGGCGAGAAGAGACATTTATGATCGGTGATTGGTTATTGGTAATTGGTGATTAGACGATCCGGGAGTTCACGGAGCCGTCGGCAAGGTGGGTGGTGATGGCGTCTCCGGGGTGGAGATCTGCGACGGAGCGGACGGGTTTGCCGTTTTTAGTGAGGAGACTGTAGCCCATTCGGTAGATGCGTTCGGGGTTGCAGGCGGCGAGGCGTTGCTCGAGGAGTTCGATACGGTGGCGTCGTATGAGAATCTGTCGTTCGGCAGTTCGTGCGAGACGCAGGGTGAGTGTCTGAATACGCTCGGCTTGTTCGTCCAGCCGGTGGATGAGCCACTCGGCTACGGCGGTAGGTGTCTTGAGGGCTTCGTGCGCCACGAGGTCGAGCACGGAGATATCCCGCGTGTGACCAATGCCGGTGAGGATGGGCAGTTCGTACTGGGCGCAGACGGCACAGAGGGTGTAGTCGTCGAAACAGGATAGATCGGTGGTAGCTCCGCCGCCGCGGATGATGACGACTACGTCGAATGATTGGTGATTGGTAATTTCCTCGAGGGCGGCAATGATGGAGGGGGCGGCGGAGTCGCCCTGCATGGTGGCACCAAAGAGAGTTGTTTCAAAGTGGTATGGCGAGTTGTCGAGCTGGTGCTTGAAGTCCTCATAACCTGCGGCGGAAGGGGATGAGACGACGGCGATGCGTCGGATGAGGGTGGGCAGCGGCAGTAACTGCTGCGCGTCAATCAGTCCGTCGGCTTTCAGTTGTGCGATGGTCTGTTGGCGTTTCCGAGCTATGTCTCCAAGGGTGTAAGCGGGGTCAATACCCACGATAGAAAGGGAGAGCCCATAGACAGGGTGGTATTGAATCTCCGCCTCAATGAGAACGGTCATACCGGGTTGGAGGGCTTGCCCTGTCTCCTCTTCAAAATAGGCGGTGAGCATCTCTTGCGTTCCTGACCAGCAGGTAGCCCGCATCTTAGCGGTAGCCCCCCGCCCCCCTGAAGGGGGAGTGTCCACCAATTCCAAGTACAGGTGTCCTCCACGTTGAGCGAGGGAAGAGATCTCGGCTTTGACCCAATAGGTCCCCGCCAGATGGTTGTCCAGCGTTTCGCCAATGAGACGGCATAGTTCGGTGAGTGTTAGTGTCTCCATGGATCGCAGAGAATACAGTGTTCGTCAGCGGGTAAACCGAACAGAACAGTGACACGAATGCCGGCAAAGAGATTCCGCAGCCAGAAGGCTTTGGCGTCCTGCGTAGAGAAGATATGATCCATCCGATAGGTGGAGAAATCGTAGATGCTCTCCATGGGTGTATCGTATAGAACGCCGTTGGTGGCAGGCATGATATTGAGGATTCCGAAATCAGCAAAGGCGGCAAACCGGAATCGGATGTCGGTGTCGCTGATAGCCGTCCGGCGGTAGTTATGCGGTCCATGATAGGTGGTATATTCATATCCTATCTCTCCGTGCGCCATAACATCAAACCTGAGGTTCAGTTTGTTTCCGGTTCGCTCCAACGGCACATCCTGTCGGAAACCATGGTTGTCCATCTCATGCCAGATGCCGAGGTATTTCTCGTATAATCCTCTGGTAGTGGCGGTCATGTTCTGGCGCGTATTTCCCCAGAAGGCATAGTTGAAATGCAGTCCGGCTAACCAATATCCGACTCCGTACGCCCCGACGATATAATGTCCCGCATACAGCGGTATCTGTGCATACAAGTGCTGCGCTTGGTCCACTCTCCGGTTGAAATCATGGCGTAAGGTGAAGGGCACGTCGTTGACTCCCTGCCAGGTGTCATGCATGTTGTAATGATAGATAATAGTATCCCGGACGGCGGAAGAGACATTCTGATAGGTTATTCCCAGCCCTGTTTGCAGAATAAATCCGCTATACTGATATTCGTAGAGGAGGTGGAATCCCGCCGCCCCTCCTCCGGGTGTGAGTGAAGCATTCGGCATGTTGTTAACAAATCCCGAGAAACTGCCTTCGGCGGAGAAACCGAAGAGGTGGTGGGTGCCGACATACTGGGATTTATGGAGTCCCCAGAAGACATCTGTTTTAGAGGAGACATCCTTGGTGGTGAACTCGCTGAGTTGCTCCAAGCGATATTCCCATCGCTCGGAGGTCATAAACCGCCGTTGGGCCCTCATCCAATGCGGAGAGAGCAAGCAGAGCATTAGAATGATATATTGCAGCCTTCGCATTTTTCTTTCACAATAACTTTAATGGCACGATAGGGTTCTTCCGGGGTGTCCGGTGACCATAGTTGGAAGATATAAATGCCGGAGACAGAGGGTAGTTCGATCTCCGTCACATCGGCTCTGAAGACACCTTCCTTGACGAGTCGTCCTTCCGAACTCGTTACGCGGTACATACCATCTTTCCGGGAGAGTATATTGGCGTATGGGTGGCCGGTGACGATACAGGTAGGTACGACGGAAAGATAGCCTTTTTTAGGTGAGAAATCATCGCTGACCGGGTCTCCGACAATCGTGATAGGACAGGTCTGGAAATCGGTCGTCTCGCCCGTACGGGTAAGTCGCACATGGTATTGGTCTCCCACGATAAGTCCCGTAGGCACATAGAGGTATTCGTGGGTCTCGCCCACCATGATCTCATCGCCGTGATACCACTGGAACTCATCCCATTGGTATCCGCCGTTATAGCGGTCGTTATAGAGGGCAATGACATCCCCGAAGCGCTGCTCGGTGATCCAGGAGGGGTAGGAGAGGACGATAGAGGTATCCGTGTCGCATAGCTCGGGCGTGGTGCAGATACCATTATCCAGCACAAGTCGGATGGGGTAGTAGTCCGGCTTCGGATACTTGGTCTTATCCCCCTCTCTGAACGGCATCGGAAGGGTCAGCACCGATAGTTCCTCCGGCATCGTGATCGGCATATCCTCGATATCTTCGAATCCGTAATGATGTCCCACCTCATCGTAGTAAACCGAGTATGCGACAGGATCGAAATCACCCGTGTAAGTGTAGTAAAGCTCATAAGCCATATCGTCGGCACAGATGGAGTCCGCCCAAGCGGTAGGCACGGTAGGCTCAATGACCTCGAGGAAGAGGTGGGTGAAATGATGGCATCCCCAGTCATTGAGGGTGGTGTCGTAATAATAGCCGGGGTTCGTGAGCATGTCTCCATGGAAATCGTATTGCTCGGAGCGGCAGATAGTATCGTAGATCGTCTCAGTGGTAGTGTCGAGCACTGTCAGATAGAGGTGGTACACCGAGTCGCAGCCATAATGGGCAGTGCGCAGGCTGTCGTATATGAGGAAGTCCCCTACCTCATGGTGATCGAGATTATGCTCCCGCCAGGTGAGGTCCTCATCGGCGCACTTGGTAATCCGTTCCTCAAAGTAATAGGTAGGCGTGACATGCAGTCGGAGCTCATAGACGGAGTCGCATCCGGCTTTGGTCAAGAGGCTGTCAAAGGCCACGTGGTCGCCAGCGGACAGGTTCTCAAAGAGCCGTCCGCGCCAAGTAACCGAACCATCATCGCAGATGGTATCTGCGTCTATATGGTGGTATTGCGGCAGGATATGCGCCTTGATGCGGAAGACCGAATCACAGCCATAAATCGTATTGAGCGAGTCGGTGAAGACGGTATCAACAGGGAGCTGACAGGTGAAGACATCATAGAGCGTGTCTATCCCTACATAATGACTGCCTTGAATCAAGACGCTGTCCGCACTGCAGAAAGTTTCCTCCCATTCTTCGTAATACGTAGGATGGACGGTGACAAAATAGCGATAGGTGGAGTCACATCCCTCGTAGGTGGTGTAGGAGAAATCAATATAGTCCTTGGGCTGTGGCAGGGGATCGCCCGGCTCCCATACTTTTCGTCCGTCCTCGGGGAAGATGAGCGTTTCGTTATCGCAAATCTCCCGGATACGTGTGTAGAGGTATGCCGGTTTGATATGCAGGTGGAGCTGGTAGATACTGTCGCAGCCGTCTGCCGTTTTGAGTATCTCCGTATAGGTAGTGTCTTTCGACTCTTTCGAGGGGAAGACCTTCCCGCGGTACGTGATCCGTTCGGAGGAACAGATAGTGCTATCCGTATAGAAGAAATAGGCAGGTTGAACCGTGAGCCAAAGGCGGCTGAGGCTGTCGCAACCATGGATGGTTTGAAGCATGGTGTCGCGGTAGATCATCATTGTATCTTTCTGGTACTTCAGATGGGGCACTTCGGCTGCGGGGGCCTCGGCTTCGTCCGCCGTGAGAAATACAGTATCAATCTGCGCTGAGTTCCAGACGGTGTGGTGATAAGTACCGTTGTGATCCTGCTGGTGCCAGATATACGTGTCGTTCGCGCAGGTGCTGAAATAAGAGGTGGTATCAAAGATCGGGTGTACCAAAACCTGCATGTAGAAAATACTGTCGCAATCCTCGTAGGTGGTGTAGCGCGCAGTGTCGTAATGCATGCCTACCGAGAGTCCCGAATAGGTTCTTCCCTGCCATACCAACTGTTCGTTCTCGCAGATGACATATGCGGAGTCGAATCGGTAGATCGGTTTGACGCGCAGCTTCAGGCCATAGAGACTGTCGCAGCCGTGGATGGTTGTATGAGTCTCATCGAAGGAGAAATTACCCGAATCGGCAATGTTGATGAACCCATGCGAGTGTCCCTCGTCGTCAATCCATTCCCACCGGGAGTTGATTGTATCCTGGCAGACGGCTAATGTCTGACGATAGTCGTACACCGAGTCCACGTAGTAATGGAGGGTGATGATGGAGTCACAACCGAGGACGGTGTTGATCGTATCCATGCGGGTGAGACTGTCGCGCAGGTAGCGAGCAGGGAGGGTACCTCCGCTGCCGTTATTGAGACTCTCATAGTAGTAGCCGGTGGTGTTCTGGCATGTCCGACGCTCGATGGTTACACGCCGGACGGGGTTCACGGTGAGGTGCAGATGGTGCACGGAGTCACAATCGAATAGCTTCGTCCCGCGGCGGATGGAGAAATCATAGTTGTTTGCAGCAAGCCCTGTTTTGATGCTGTCAAAGTCCGTCTCGGTATAGGTCCGTCCGTAGTTAGCGTACTCGCTACCGGTGAAGAGCATCCCTTGCCAGTGCGCCGAATCGTTCTCGCAGAGGATGACAGTGTCGTAGATATGGTAGATCGGCGCCACATAGACCTCAATGCCGTACGTACTGTCGCAACCGTGTATCGTTGAGTACTTGGTACCTAACAGCCATGTGGTGTCTCCCTTATCCAAGGGGATAGAGCCTTGCGGCACGCCATCCTCATACCATGTCCACTGCCCGCCTATCTGCTGACAGACGGTATCTTTGCGGGT